>NZ_JACHCW010000015.1:80694-141236 GCF_014200825.1 Pedobacter sp. AK017 | reverse complement strand
TAGGGTGTATAACTCAAATAAAAATAAAAATACTGGGTGTATAACCAGATTGAAATTAATTCATTAACCTGTATAGCTATAAACGGATAAGACAGCTGTATTTACGGAGCCCCAATACTTGTCACCCTGCTATTAGCTGCTCAATACCTCAGTCGTAGCTTGTTCGTAAAAAGTACCCTTTTTATGAGCCAGGTGTGCGCAAGCTACGAGCAAAGTGCGCCCGAGGACGAAGGTAGGCCCTGATTTGTTTTTTTAAGTCTTATCAGTATCTGGTACTCCTGAATTGGCTTAACATCCGTTAAGTTGTCAAATTAAAAATAATTATTACTACAACTATAATACGCTGATTTTCGTATATTAGCATTGAGAGCGTTAATTTAAGCGGGGATAACCATCACAGGTCTATTCCCGCTTTTTTATTTATCTGCAAATCCTGTTATGTATATTTCTAAATTAAACCTGGTTACAGATCAAAAAGAGATCATAGATTGCCACCATTGTAACTGCGGTAAATAACACAGCAAAATTGGTTAATCACCAACCTCTGGCTTCCTGATTCCTTCAAGGGGCAAACTAAAATAAAACTGCGAACCCTTCCCAATTTCACTCTCTACCCAAATTTTGCCGTCGTGGCGATGAACAATCTCAGCGCTTAAATAAAGTCCAATCCCGAACCCGGAGGCCTGACTGATGGGATCACTTTCGACGCGATAATAACGGTCGAATACGTGCCCGCAATCAGCTTCACTAATCCCCAATCCCCGGTCGCTCACCCGAATACACACATATGAATCCTGTTTATAGCAATCTATGGTAACCTCGGAGCCTTTGGGAGAATATTTGATCGCATTGCCTAAAAGGTTACTGAGTACAGAATCTATTTTTTCCCGGTCCGCCATCACTACAGCATCTTCACATTCCCGGATGTTGATGATGTGGTTAATGCCGGTAAGATTGATTTCAGCAACTACCTCTTTGATCAGTTCGCAGATGTTAAAGACTTGCCTGTTGATCTGAATCTTACCAGACTCCAATCTGGAGATATTCAGAAAGCCGCTGATCATCTTATTCATTTTTTTCACCTGCAGATTCGCGCGGTCCAGTAGCTGGGATACCAGAACATCTTCACTTTCAGCAAACTTCCGCTGCAGCATTTGTAAGATTGCGCTCATAGAGGTAAGCGGCGTTTTTATTTCGTGACTGACCATAGCGATAAAGTCATTCTTGCGGATATCATTCTGCTTGCGTTCTGAGATATCCCGGGCTATCTTGGAGAAGCCAGTAATATTCCCGTGGCTGTCCTTGATGGGCGATATCGTAAGAGAAACATCAATCAGCCGGCCATCTTTGGTTTGCCTTTTCGTCTCAAAGTGCTCTACGCGCTCTCCTGCTTTTAACCGCGTGAGGATCATCGGCTCTTCATCCTGGCGGTCAGCTGGTATAAGCTTATAGATAGTTTCCCCTATTATCTCAGTCGAAGTATAACCAAACATGCGTTCCGCAGAATCATTCCAGCTGGTGATTACACTTTCCAGGGTCTTACTTATAATAGCATCATTTGATGTAGCTACAATCGCTGCTAGCCTGGCACTTTTTTCTTCTACCTGTTTGAGCTCAGTGATATCCAGTACAGTACCTAAAAACCGTGAAGCTTTTCCAGCCTGAAACTGGGCCGTACCCTGCGCCTTTACCCAACGAACCTCCTTATTATCAAAACGAATGATCCGGTGCGTGATTTCATATCGGCCCGAAAACTCAGACTGAAGGCTGGAATTTATTCTGGAAGCTACAAATTGACGGTCTTCCGGAAATATGTGTCGCGTATAGGTTTCAAAATCCACAGGCTGATCGCTATCAAGGCCGAATATCATCCGGCATTCTTTGGACCATTGAAGTTCCCCCGTGGCCGGAATATAATCCCAGGTACCCAGACCTGTCGATTCTACAGCCATACGGAAGCGTGATTCTCCGGCTGTCAGCTCCCTGTTGATTTGCTCCAGATTTTGCTGGATTTGGATTAGCTCCTCGTTTGTAGCCTCCATCTCTTCATTAACAGCCGCCTGCTCCTCTACGGCCTGCCGAAGTTCATCCGTTCGTTTGGCTACACGCCCCTCCAGCTGCTCGTTCAACAGAGTTAGCTGACGCTGGGTCTCCCGTAACTCGACATTGGTGGCAAGAAGTTCAGCATTGAGCGCTCTGACCTGTTCGGTCGTTTCCAGATTTTCCAGATGACTTTGATGTAGAGCGCGTTCGGCCAGTATTTTGTCTGTCACATTGGTAGCCAACTGGATGATATAAGAAATATTACCCTCACTGTCCAGCACAGGTGAATGGCAGGGGTCCCAGTACCGCCGGATAAATTTGCCAGGGTTTTCAATATCGGGGACATCATATCGCTGTATTGGCATTTGATCTGGCTTTTTAGTGCGAAGTACCGCCTGAAGTGATGCATTTATATTCTGAACACCATCCGCATCTGGCAGATCCGGGTTGTCCGGAAAGGCCTCAAAAATATGTTTGCCTTTAATCGCATCCCGGGTCGTTTTTGTGGCCTGCAGGTATAAATCGCTTGCTGTCAAGATATACAGATCAGGAGAAAGAATTAAATACATATTAGGCGCCGTTTCAAGCGCCGAAAGTGTATCCTTGGAGAGTTTGTTGATTTCAGCCATATGTTGCCACATTTACTACATATTTTTGCAAGGCAATTCTTATGCCGAATCTGCTACAGGTTCTTGATTTATGCCCTGGCCAAAAGGATCCTATCCACCTTCGTATAAAAGTTCCACCGTATAATCCGGGGCATAGGTGTATAATAAGATTACGAGTCTTCATGGAAGAAAAGACAAAACTAGAAGTCTTTGGCTTGCCAGTACACTTGCTGCACAACGCAAGCAGGTTGTTTCGGAAAAAGGTACCCAATCTCCGAAGCAACCTGCTCGTAATCTGCCCTTATCCTGCTTTCAACCCTATAGTTTATCTTTTAAAAACATTGTCCTGCTTGTAAATCCCTTTTAACCCATTCTATTTGTCCTCCAGCCCCGTCAGGAGCAGTTACAAGAATACCATGAACTCATTCTGAAATTAAATCTATAAATTCCATAGATTTAATTGACAATAACTATTTAGTTTATATATTTGCACAATACAATAAACAAATTTAGTAATTCCCGCTATCACATTTAATCATCAACATTCTTCAGAAAGGAGGATTTATTTAATAAACTATACGAAAAGAGGTTGCTCAAAAAGAACAACCTCAGGCAAATAATTCAAACGGGCTTTCAATTGGCGTTGCTGCCCGTAAAAATCACTAATTAAACCATTATAAAAGTATGCAAAATTTTATTAAACCAAGGCAGTTCCTAACTGCCAGGTTTGTACCGCTGTATGTATTTTTTCTGCTCTCTTTCTCTTTAAACACATCAGCACAAGTTACTACACAACCACTCATCAATTCTACACTCGATGGTACCGTCAAAGATGCAAAAACGGGCGAAACACTACCCGGAGCACTGATCAGGATAGAAGGGACCTCTCATCAGGTAACGGCAGACCATGCCGGAAAATTCCGTTTCGTTACAGGTCAGAAATTTCCATATACCCTGATTGTAAACTATGTTGGCTATGACCAGGTAAAACTGTTTGTTGATGGGAGCCCTGTAGAAATACGGTTAACCGCTACACAAAACCAGCTTGGTGAAGTTGTAGTGGTTGGATATGGCACCCAGAAAAAACAAGATGTAATTGGCTCTATTTCACAAATTTCGGCAAACAAAATCAATAACCGGCAAACCCCACAGCTTTCGAATGCATTAACAGGGCAGCTATCCGGCGTAACAGTAATTCAAAGGTCAGGCAAGCCTGGTGCCGGTAGCGGCGATATTAATATCCGTGGTGTAGGTTCCTTTGGTGCAGCAACTACACCGCTGATTATTGTAGATGGAATACCTGCAAGTAATTTCAATGAAATTGACCCTAATGATGTAGCCTCAGTTTCTGTATTAAAAGATGCATCCTCTGCAGCAATATATGGTGCCCGTGCAGCAAACGGTGTAGTGCTCATCACTACAAAAAATGGGAAAGCCGGTAAAACCCGGATAAGCTACAATGCATATGCAGGTTTCCAAAAGGCAACAGCTTATCCGGAATTTGTCAATTCCTGGGAATTCGCCGAACTCTATAATGAGGCTTCAGGTTCGCAGTCCTACACACCTGCAGACATTCAGAAGTACAGAGATGGCAGTAATCCGGATCTGTTTCCAAATACCAATTTTATTGACGCCGTACTTAGTAAAAATGGCATTCAAACCGCCCATAATATTACTGCAAGCGGTGGAACCGAAAAAAACCAGTTCAATATATCGGGCGGCTATTTATTCCAGGATGGACTGGTGGTTAAAAATTACTACAATAAATACAACCTACGCTTAAACCTGGTTAACGAATTGAGCCCTAAACTTACGCTTACAACACGCATATCTGCCATCAATTCGGATGCCAATGAGCCCGGTACACCGGCAACCTTAGATGCCAATGGAGTATTGGGCATCATCAGTTCAACTGTAAGGTACCCTGCCATTTATGCCGGAAAACTATCTGACGGAACTTATGGACTGGGCGTTGTACAAAAGGGCACGCCAATTTCATTCCTTGAAACTGAATCGTTTACAAAAACCAAAAATCAAAACCTAAGTGCAAACCTCAGGTTGGATTATCAGGCTGTTCCTGAACTAAAGCTGTCCATTTTGGGTGCTTATAACCAACTTACAAACAACCAGAAGGATTTTTCTGCATCCCAGGTGCTTAATCCAACACTTACACTGGGGCCCAATCAGCTCAGCATTTCTACTGGAAACACCCAGTATAAAACCCTTCAATTGCTGGCAGACTATACAAAAACCATCAATAAACATGCATTTGGTCTGTTAGCAGGCGCATCTTATGAGGATAACCATACCGAATCTCTCGATGCTTCCAGAGATAAACTTCCGGGAAATGATTTAACCGAAATTAATGTTGGGGCACAGGACAATCAAAAAAATGCAGGGACAGCTTCCGAATGGGCAATACAATCGGTATTTGGTCGTCTGAAATATAATTTTGACCAGCGCTACCTTTTTGAAGGAACAATCAGGTATGATGGTTCATCAAGATTCCCAACCACCAGCAAATACGCTTTTTTTCCATCTGCAGCGATAGGCTGGCGTATTTCACAGGAAAAATTTATCAAGGATAAGATCTCCTGGCTTAACGACCTTAAACTTCGTGCTTCTTATGGAATACTTGGTAACCAGAACATTGCCAACTATCCTTACCAGAATACGCTGAATACAGGGGTTAACTATTCATTTGGTGGCGTAATTTCCTCTGGTGTAGCCTTAACGCAATTAACGGACCCAAACTTGCATTGGGAATCGACCAGAACGGCTGATATAGGCATTGATGTAAGTTTGTTTAAAGGAAAACTAAATGCGGGTGCTACTTATTTTGACCGCAATACTTATGACATCCTTTATAGCCCGGCATCCAGCGTATCTACCATCCTGGGCTTCGATCTTTCTCAGCAAAACACAGGAAAGCTTGTGAATAAAGGACTTGAATTTACGCTTGACCACATCAACACTGTTGGGGCATTTACCTATAACATCAATGCCAATCTTACCATTATCAATAACAAAGTTAAAGATCTGGGGGTTGGAAACATTCGTCAGCCAAATGGTTTAACCGGCAATGGGAGTTCTTTGTTTATCGGCCACCCTTTAGAACTATATTACGGGTATATCGCCGACGGGCTTTTTGTTGATGCGGCCGATGTAGGTACCTGGCCAAACATGACAGCAATAAATCCATCGGCCAAACCGGGTGATATCCGGTATAAGGATATCAGTGGTCCGGATGGTGTACCGGACGGGAAGGTTGATGCCACTTATGACCGGGCTGTATTGGGCAGCAGGATCCCGAAATATTCCTATGGGATAAACCTCGGTGCTGCCTATAAAGGATTTGATTTTAATGTGTTGTTTCAAGGAATAGCAGGTGTTAAAGGAACACTGGATTCTTACGCCGGCTATGCCTTCAATAACTTCGGCAACGTGCAAACCTGGCAAAAAGATGAACGCTGGATGGCCGACAACCCCAGGAGAGATGCAGGATATCCACGACTGGAAATCATTTCCAATTCTGGAACACCGAATACCCTTACCTCTTCTTTCTGGATCATTAACACTTCTTACATCAAAATTAAAAGTGCGCAGCTTGGCTATACCTTACCAGGCCCGGTATCTGCAAAAGCAGGGTTGTCAAAAGCCAGAATATACCTCGGTGGAGAGAACTTCCTGAACTGGAACAATTATAGAAAAGGCTGGGATCCGGAAATTAATACGGGCGGAAGCTATTATCCAATCCTGGCAACCTATACTGTTGGTCTGAATGTAACTTTTTAAACTACCAAAATGAAGAACCTCAATTACAATATCAAACACAGTTTTACATTGCTCGTTGCAATACTTTCACTTGCACAAGGATGCAAGAAAGCCCTGGAAAAATCTCCGCTGGATAAATTTGACAGTGCCAACTTCTGGACAAGTGAATCCAATACCCAACTGGCCTTAACAGGTGTTTACCGTGGAAACATTAAAATCAATGGCACTGAAGTGCTGGCCAGCGACTGGTGGTCTTATGCAGGGCTATTATTTACCGAATTTTCTACAGACAATGCCTACGACAGAAGGGGCGATAATTCCTCCTATAATAAATTGTCAAATGGTACACTAACTGCAAATCTGGATGTCTTTAAAAGTTATTGGTCCAGTAGTTACGCCAAAGTGGCCAGAGCCAACTATTTTCTGGAAAACGTAGATAAAGCACCGATAGATCCAACCCGAAAAAAACGCTACATTGCCGAAGTCCGGTTTATCAGGGCCTGTCAGTATTTTTACACAGCTCAGTACTGGGGTGCAGCACCACTTGTTACCAAAACTTTGACGGCACAAGAGGCCAATACCGTTACAAAGGCCAGCAAAGCAGAAATTGTTAAATTCGTTATTGATGAGCTAAAAGCTGCTATAGCTGACCTGCCACGGCATAAGGATATCCCCAAGGCTGAACTTGGAAGGGCGAGCAGACAGGCTGCGCTGGCATTTTTAGGCCGTTTATACCTTGCTGAACAAAAATACAGCGATGCAGCTGCTGCATATAAAGAAATCATAGATTATGGGGATAACATTATCGACCCTGATTATGCAGGGCTATTCCAAACCTCCAACGAAAATAGTAATGAGATCATTTTCAGTACCCAATTCATAGAAAATCTTAGCGCTAATGCGATGAACCAGCATTTCTTTCCAGCAGTTGCCGCAGGCTGGCACATCTTCTGCCCTTTGGGGAGCATTGTTGAAACCTACGAATTTAAGGATGGTACGCCCTTTTCTTACACAGATCCGAGATATAATGCAGCCGATATTGGAAAAGACAGGGATCCGCGTTTAAAATATAGTGTATTGTATAACCTCAATACCTTTAAAAATCTGAAATATGTTACCCATCCCGATTCTGCCACTTCTCCAGATCAGTTAGGTGCAGGTAAACAAACCACGCAAACCGGTTATGGCCTCAAAAAGTTCTGCGATGAAAGTTTCTCTGGAAGCCTGACCAATTATGGCGGTAATTTGCCCATAATCCGCTATGCAGAAGTATTGTTAAGTTACCTGGAAGCAAAGCTTGAAGCCGGAGACCCTATTGACCAAATCCTGCTTGATGCCACCATTAATAAAGTAAGGTCAAGAGCCACTGTAAACCTGCCCCCGGTTACAGTTACAAATACTACCGATCTGCGTACAAAATTACGTAGAGAACGTCGTGTAGAGCTGGCATTTGAGGGCATCAGGTATTGGGACCTGATCAGGTGGAAGATCGGAAACACTGTTTTAAACGGCGACTTTTATGGAGCGCCATTTCCGGGAGCAGTTAAGACGAGAAAAAAAGGAAATATTACAGATCCATACAGCAGGTGGTATGTCACTTCAAAAGCATTCAGGGTAACCGACCACGTTTGGCCTATACCGCAAAGCGAAGTAAATATAAATCCCGGACTGGCCAATTAAAAACTCAAAACATGAACAGATTATTGCTGATTTCAGTATTCTTATTATTAAGTCAACGGCTTGCTGCACAAAACGTAATTCTGATCTATGCAGATGACCTGGGCTACGCTGAACTTGGAAGCTATGGGCAAAAAAAGATCAAAACCCCGCACCTTGACCAACTGGCGGCTCAGGGATTACGGCTAACCCAATTTTATACGGGTACACCTGTATGCGCTCCATCCAGGGCCAACCTGATGACAGGCCTCCATGCTGGTCATGCGCAGATCAGAGACAATTACGGGCTCCTTCCCTACCAGGAAAACGTAAATGAACCGGGCTCCTTTCCGCTAAAAGCAGGCACAGCTACTTTAGGTTCTCTATTTAAAACAGCAGGATATGCTACAGCTGCAATTGGAAAGTGGGGACTAGGGAATCATGACAACTCTGGAGACCCGCAGAAGTTAGGATTTGATTACTTTTATGGTTACTATGACCAGCGGCAGGCACATAACTATTATCCTACCCACCTCTGGGAAAATGGCAAATGGGATACTTTGAGAAACCATCCCATGGAAGTTCATCCAAAAGATAAAACAGTTTCGGAGTCCGGGGCCTATCGTGGCAAAGACTACGCCATTGATAAAATGACGGAAAAAGCAGTTCGTTTCATTCAATCCAATAAAGACCGGCCTTTCTTTCTTTATTTCCCTATTACCCTGCCACACGGTGTTTTGCAGGAGCCAACAAGTGGAATTGATGCTTATGTAAAACTATTTAATGAAAAGCCTTCAGGCAAAGACCCGATCACACCATACCCTAAAGCCTCATATGCGGCTATGGTCTCCTATATGGACCAGCAGGTTGGTGTAATCCAGAATGTGTTAAAAAAGCTTCGGCTGGATCAGAATACCATTGTTATTTTTACCAGTGACAACGGGACAGCCGCAAACGTTGACCGTGACTTTTTCAATAGTACAGGAGGTTTAAGGGGCGTTAAACAAGATGTTTATGAAGGGGGCATAAGAGAACCGTTTATCATCAAATGGCCGGGTAAAATAGCCCAGGGAAAAACCAGCGATTACCCTGTTGTTACCTATGACCTGATGGCAACTTTTGCCGATCTGCTCCAGGTAAAAGCACCTAAAAACGATGGAATTTCAGTACTTGATTTGTTTAAGGGCAGCCTACCTGTTGCTAAGCGTGGATTTTTATATTGGGAATACCCTTCAAAAGGTGGACAGCTGGCCATCAGAATAGGAAACCTTAAGGGTGTAAAAACCAATATCCAGAAAAATAAGGCTGCTGCCTGGCAAATATACGACCTTTCAAAAGACCCCGGAGAGTCCAATGATATTGCATCCAGTCATCCGGAGTTGCCCCATGCATTTGATGCTATTGTAAAAAAAGAACATACCCCGCCATTACGTCCCGAATGGGATATTTTTAAATCAAAAAAGGAATCAACTGAAAATTAAATACCAGGACATGAAAACAAATATCAACAAAGTACCCGGCAGCATGATGCTGCTCATTGCAATAACACTGGCATTTTCATCAAACGCCCAAACAACAAAGACCAGTAAACCAAATATTGTGATCATCTATGCAGACGATTTGGGATATGGCGATATCAGTGCCTATGGTGGCAACGTGAAAACACCTAACATAGACCGGCTGGCTAGCCAGGGCCTGAGCTTTACGAATGGGCATTCCACATCAGCAACCTGCACACCTTCGCGCTATTCCCTGCTTACCGGTAAATATGCCTGGAGAAAACAGGGCACCGGCGTTGCACCTGGCAATGCTCCGCTTATTCTAGATCCCGAAAAAAATACCATAGCAGATGTATTGGGTAAAGCCGGTTATAAAAGTGCTGTGGTTGGTAAATGGCATTTAGGCCTTGGCCCAAAAGAGGGGGCAGATTGGAATGGTGACATCAAACCAGGGCCTCTGGAGCTGGGTTTCAACTATTCCTATATTTTACCGGCAACAGGCGATCGTGTTCCATGCGTTTATGTAGAGAACCATAGAATTGTTAACCTTGATCCCAAAGACCCCATTCACGTTTCTTATCTGGCTCCTATAGCAAATGAACCAACCGGACTCAATAATCCGGAACTATTACGTGTTCAATCTTCGCATGGACACAATCAGGCCATAGTAAATGGAATTGGCCGCATTGGCTACATGACCGGAGGAAAATCAGCATTATGGACAGACGAGGACATTGCCGCTGTATTGGCTTTAAAAGCAAGCAAATTTATTGAAAACAATAAAAATCAGCCTTTTTTCCTATACCTGGCCACTCATGACATCCATGTACCAAGGGTACCAAACTCAAAGTTCCTTGGTAAAAGTGGACTTGGTGTGCGTGGCGATGCGATACTCCAGTTGGACTGGACCGTAGGACAGGTTACAAAAACATTGGATAGCCTTGGTTTAAGCAAAAATACCCTTGTGATATTTAGCAGCGATAACGGGCCGGTTCTGGATGATGGTTACGTAGATGAGGCCATAGAAAAACTCGGCACGCATAAACCTGCAGGGCCACTTAGAGGGGGTAAATACAGTTTGTTTGATGGTGGAACCCGTGTGCCACTGATTGTGAAATGGCCTGCAGCGATCGCCGCAGGTAGCAGCTCTGATGCCCTGATTAGTCAGGTCGATTTCTTTGCCTCACTGGCCGCATTAACCGGCCAAAAACCAGGTGCCGGAGATGCCCCAGATAGTCAGAACATCATTGATGCCTTAACCGGAAAATCCAAATCAGGGAGGTCATGGCTTATCGCACATGCAGGTACACTGTCTATTACAAAAGGTGACTGGAAATATATTGAACCCGCGAAAGGAAATGCAGCAGCATCAAGACACAAAGAACTCGGAAAATCTGCTGGTGCTCAATTATATAACCTTAAAAACGATCTCGCTGAAACCAGGAACCTTGCAGATGAAAATCCGGAATTGGTAAAAACACTGGCAGCCGAACTGGAAAAAGTTAAGTCGCTATAGCCTCTATTCTAATTTCTACCCCTATTTTTGAATGGTTTCTATCCAGCCTTCAAAAATAGGGGTCCGGTAGTGTTGGCCTTAAATCTAATTTATCTTAGCAATTTTAACTTTTATCCATCAGTTGCATCCACTGCCTAACTATTGTTTGCAGGTCATCACTTTTTGCTTCTACTTCTGCCATACTTCTAAATTTAGCATAGGCTTTGCCTTTTGAGGCGGGTTCAAGTACCTCTCCGGCTCCCAGCCCCTCCGCTTTATGGAACACCAACACTGCAGCATCTTTAACGCGTGGGCCAAAAGTGGCCATATCTCCTTTGTAATAGAAACTCGGACCGCCCCATTTTACGTCTTCTGTAATTTCAGGACTTGCTTTCATAATCACATCGCGCAGTGCAGCCATTTCTTTTTTTAACGGGTGATCCAGTTTTTCCAGGAACTCGTCTACTTTCTTTTTGTTGCTCATCGTAATTTGTTTAATGTTGCTGAAAACAAATATCCTGTTTTTTACCTCCCGACACAGGGGTAGAAACGACAATTAATGGGTTGATTACGACTTTTTATAGAACTTTTGGTAGGCGGTATCCCTGTATTTACCCCAGGGGCGTGGCAAATACCGGCCGCCCAGCTTCCATCGGAGTCCTTGCTACCTGCAGCATCAGTATGGTTAATAGATATTATCTTAATCCTCTTTACAATTTATTTTCTCAACACTGGTAGGCCAGGAACCAACTTCTTCACTAAACACTAAGTCGTGTGCTTCCTGAAGTGTTTTGTCGCATACAGTTCTTGTTTTTTCAGATCCTGTTTTTTTAACAGTACATTTCCAGCAGCCTACTTTATCACTTTTGGTACAGGAATTCAACGTATAAACAATGAGAATCAGAGTAAAGCGCAAAAAATTTGTTGTCATCGCAGTAAATTTGCACGAATATAAGAATCATCGGCAGGAAAGCGAAGAAATTGCAAAAGCTAATAACCTAGTGCTACCCTGATGGCTTCCTCAACAGGGCTGAACGGTCCTAAGCCTTCAATATTAAAATCGCTTCTGAGCAACAGCGGCGGCTGCGCCATAAACTTAGGTTCTATACCACGATGCCGCTGTGCGGCATGAACCAGAAATGGGTGACAGAGATATACTGTTCCGGCCCTTCCCGTGGCCAGAGCTTCTTCTCTGTTGGGCAACTCTGATGTTCTGCTTGCCAATTCCATAAAAGATAAGCCCTCCTCACCCTCGGGCTCCAGCAATCCGGCAACATCCAGATGTGAACCTTTTAGCAGTCTGGTCGGGGCATCCCGCTCACCGACGTCCGAAAATAGAAACAGCATCAGCAAGCCCCGGCCTTTCGACTGTACATTAATGCGTGCTGCAAAATAGTCGTTTGGATCGGCCCCGGCAAAACCAGCATCAACATGCCAGCCTGTGTCTCCTGAATCAATTACTGATGGGAAACGAACCGGAAAAGCACCCATGCTCATGCAGGGAATCCATTTGCCTTTACCAACCAGTTGATCGAATGCGCTATGAAGTACATCAGTATTGGCAGCCTTAACGAAGGGTTGTTGGGTATACATACCCAGCCAAATGACCGGATGCGTCCATGTACTGCTATCGTTTGGATCAGCTGGAATGTCTTTCCATAGGATATGTCTTGCTTCGCTGGCAAGATCAATAGAAAAAGCATTGTCAACGCGAACAAAGCCCTCTGTAATAAATGATTGTATTTGTTGTGAATTTAAGATGTTGTGCATAATATTTAATATAAAGTTCAGACAATATCATAACCAATACCCCCTTCGGGACATTAACTATATGACTTAAAACTTATATTATAACATTACGGTCATTCTCATATACCAAAGATATTGTTTTTCATTTTATATTTACAATAGCGTATGCAGGTAATTTTTGGAAAATAACATTGGTATCATTTTAGAAACCCTTGATCAGTATACCAATAATTGCAGCCAGCAGAATTAGCTGAGGCTCTTTTATCTTTTTGATATAAATCAGGGCCAGCATAGACAAAATTGCTATCATCAATGTAGGAAGATCCACTATAGCGCGCAGGGCAATAATGATTACTGCACCAACCAATGCGCCGATTACTACCGCTGTAATGCCATCAACAAAGGCTTTGATGCTTTGGTTTTTAGCAATCTTTTTAAAAGATGGCGCAAATGAAACAGTAAAGATATAGCAAGGAAGAAATGTGGCCAGTGCAGCAATACAAGCACCCGGAAAACCGGCAACCAGATAACCAATAAAAGCAACAGTAATGACCACCGGGCCTGGAGAAACCATGGCCACCGCTACAGCGTCCACGAACTGTTTTTCGTTGAGCCAGCCAAACTCATTAACTACACCGCCGTGAAGGAAAGGAACAATCGCCAACCCGCTGCCAAATACAAAAGTACCTGCCTTAAGAAAGAACCACCAGATTTCCTCTACTGTTTTGCCCTTATACTCCCAAAAACCTATACCCATTAATAGTACTGAAGGAACTGTGGAAGGTTTTTTTATCCATTTAGGCGGAGCCTTAACCATCATATAAATCAATCCACAGGCAACAAATAACAAAATGCTTTCCTGTTGGGTAATCACTGTAACCACTATACCCGCCAGATAAAACAACCATAATAACCAATTGGATTTTATGGCATCCGGTTTTAAGCTGCTCACAGATTTCAGGGTTAATTTATAGGCGCTGATGGCAATAATCCCAATAACTGCGGCACTAACTCCATAAAATACCGCTTGCATACCCGGTAAGCCGCTGTAAAGTTTATAAGCCATTCCAAGAAGTACAACCATGATAAAGGAAGGGATAACAAAAGCAAGTCCAGCAAGAGTAGCGCCAATCAGTCCGTAATGGACAAAACCAATATATATGCCTAGCTGCGCTGCCAGTGGGCCAGGTGCCAGCTGTGCCAAGGCCACGCCCTCCTTATACTCTTCTTCTGTAATCCATTTTTTATTCTCTACCAAATCACGGTACATATAACCCACTAATGCAACGGGACCACCAAATCCCCAGGTGCCTAATTTTAAAAAATATGTGGTAAGCTCCGTTCTGGAATATGCGGGCTTTACGGTTAGTTCTTTTTCCATAGGAGAACGAAGCTGGTTTTATAAATTATAGTTTGCATAACACAAGACTACGGACCTTATGGAGGATTAAATAGAATGATTTTAACTATTAGGACGTATTTTACCTTTTGAAATATTCTTTTTGTAAACAGAAGGTGTTTTTCCAGTTTCCAACTTAAAAATACGTGCGAAATGGCTTTGGTCTGAAAAGCCTGTCAGATAGGCTATTTCTGATAAACTGTATGCACTGGTTTCCATATAGGTTTTTGCTTTATTTATCCGTAGTTTTCGAATGTACTCGCCAAAGGAAAGATTATCAAAATATTTAGAGAATTCTCTTGACACGTAGGCTGGGTTGACATTTAGTTCATTAGAGATATCTGTAAGGCTTAGGGCAAGGTTAGTATCAATCTGATCTTGAATGATGGTTTTTAACTCCGTTGCCCAGGCAGGTATTTTACCTGTACTTCCTTTTTTGAGGAACTTTTGGTAAACATCAACTAATATTTGTTCAACCGGACTCTCTGTATGTTTTACATTTTGTAGGTGTCTGGCCCAGGTATATAAGGCATCGTAAATAACTGTTCCAGCCTGTAGTAACTCTACATCATCTTTGATGTTGTAAGCCATGCCGGCAGCAATTGCCCATAACCCGGCACACTGGCCGGATAAGTGATGCTGGTCAGTGTCTGCACCTCGTACAATTGGAGCCATTATAGCTATTGCCGGATCATTTATTTTGTACTTTTTAATCAGTACATCAAAAGTACATTGATCTTTTTGATGTGTAAATTCAACACCGGGAACATCAAAGGGAATAGCATTCAATGCTGCAGCTTTTTCAATTACCTGATCAAACGGAACGTAAAAGAAATGAGCATCTTCATCAATAAAATTTTTGATTAGCCAGGGGCATGCAATGCGGTCTATTTTTGGTCTTTCTCTGGTAATCCAATTCATTGTTCAAAATTAATGGAATTAACCCTACTGTCCTAACGGACATTTAAACCATTATTCACACCGCAACAAGACCAAGCCTTATAATTGGGGATAAATCAGGAATTAAAAACTCATTGTAACGCGTATTCTGAGTTGATACTTTCCCAAAGCATGTCTTTCAATTGAACAAGTCCCTTTTGTGCAACAGAAGATATAAATATGGAAGGGATATTTTTTGGCAGCTCCTTTTTCATTTCTTCCATCAGCTCCTCATCCAGCATATCAGATTTGGTGATGGCCAGCAGGTGTGGTTTCTGCATCAGTTCAGCATTGTAGTCTTTAAGCTCTGACTTTAAGATCTCGTATTCTTCGGCAATGCTTCTGTGCGTATCGGCAGGTACCATGAACAGCAATACCGAATTCCGTTCTATGTGTCGTAAAAAACGATATCCTAAGCCCTTCCCTTTGGAAGCACCTTCTATAATACCCGGAATATCGGCCATTACAAAAGATTTGCTGTCGCGGTAAGATACTATGCCCAGGTTTGGCACCAATGTGGTAAAAGGATAATCAGCAATTTCGGGCTTAGCTGCAGAAAGTACAGACAACAAAGTAGATTTACCAGCATTCGGGAAGCCTACCAGTCCTACATCTGCCAGTACTTTAAGCTCCAGCACAATCCACTCTTCCTTACCCGCTTCGCCTGGCTGGGCAAAACGGGGAGTTTGCAAGGTAGGTGTTTTGAAATGCCAGTTGCCCAGGCCGCCACGCCCACCAGGGGTAAGGATCTTTGTTTCCCCATCTTCGGTAATTTCAAATATCGTATGGCCGGTCTCGGCATCTTTAGCGATGGTACCCAAGGGTACATCCAGGATCTCATCTTTACCCGATTTACCGGTAGAAGTACCACTTGATCCTGGCAAACCATCGGGTGCGATGATGTGTTTGCGGTATTTTAAATGCAGCAGCGTCCAGAACTGCGAGTTGCCCCGCAAGATAATGTGCCCGCCACGACCGCCATCTCCCCCGTCCGGGCCACCGGTTGCCGTACGTATATCACGGTGCAAATGTGCAGAACCTGCCCCCCCTTTACCGGAACGGCAGCATATTTTAACATAATCTACAAAATTTGAACCCTGCGACATAATCTTCTCTGTTTTTTTATAAAATAACAATAGCGGGCAGCATTAAGTTCTGTCCCGCTATCGGTAATGTTTTTTGTACTAGTATTTATCTATTACCGCACTTAAATCAGCAAAGATATCATCGATCTTGCCGATGCCGTTTACCTTGCTCAGTTTCTGCTGTGCTTCATAGTAGGGCAAAACATGGATGGTTTTGCTAAAATATTCTTCTATACGTTTTTGCAGTTTATCGGCCTGGTCATCTACACGACCCGTTTCCAGCTGACGTTGTGCGATGCGTTTGGTCAGTTCTTCCTGGTCTACATCCAATGCAATTACACCGGCAATTGAACTGCCTTTGCTTTCCAGAAATTCATCCAGGGCCTGTGCCTGTGGCACCGTGCGCGGGAAACCATCAAATATAAATCCCTTGGCTCCAGGATTTTTGTCCACTTCTTCTTCCAGCATAGCGATGGTAATTTCATCAGGAACCAGTTGTCCTTCAGCAATCAAAGCACTTACCCTTTGTCCAAGCGGACTCTGGTTTTTAATGTGTGCCCTGAAAAGGTCGCCTGTAGAAATGTGGATCAATTGATATTTTTCAATCAATTTTTCAGATTGGGTGCCTTTGCCTGCACCCGGTGGGCCAAAGAGAACAAAATTCAGCATTTGGGTTGTCTTTAAAGTTAAAAAGTCTTCCGCTACATGCAAGAAGACAGGCCATTATAACACTCGCATTTTCAATTCATTAACCTACTGAAAAAGAAAAAATGGAGGCTAGTTTTGAGCTTGCAAATATATAATTATTAATTTACTATATTTATTTTTTTGCAAAATCCCTCAAATAATATCTACCTTCGCCATAGATAATATATACAATATGTCAGGATACAACAGTATAAGTGATCACGAACTAATTGCCCTGCTAAAAAGGGGCAACCGCGATGCTTTTACTGAAATATATGACAGGTATTTCTGGCAGCTTCACGCGCATGCTTACAAATGGATGCGGAACCGTGAAGAAACCAGGGACATTATCCACGAACTCTTTTTAACGCTTTGGGAAAAACGAGAAACCTTATCTTTTGAGCATGGTCTGCTCAGTTACCTTTCGGCCGCTGTAAGGAACCGCATTTTTAATTTACTGGCACATAAACGTATAGAATCAAAATATCTCAGCTCGCTTGATGATTTCATCAATGAAGGGATCTGCATCACCGATCACCTGATCAGGGAGAAACAACTTACCGCACTCATTGAAAATGAAATTTCCGGTATGCCGGCCAAAATGCGCGAGGTATTTGAACTGAGCCGGAAAGAGAATTTAAGCCATAAAGAAATTGCGGAACAACTGGATATTTCGGAACTCACCGTTCGCAAACATGTGCAGCACGCCTTGAAGATCCTGCGTTTCAAACTGGGCTTTTATCTTCTTATGACTGTTTTAACTGCCTTCTGATTTTTTTTCAATTTATTTACCCCCTCTGTACTTTTCAGCTGTATCTCTATATATAAGGGTTAAAATGCCCGAATGATATGGAAGAGAAAAAGGCACAGACACTGTTAAGAAAATACCTGGCCGGTGATTGTACAGAAGCCGAAAAAGCATTGCTGGAATCCTGGTACCTGCAATGGGAGCTAAATGATTTTCCTGATCTGGGTACAGAAGAGCGCCTGCAGGATAAGCAGCAACTTTTTGCTATGCTCGAAAAAACGCATCATCCTAAAAAGCATCACCTGTACTGGCTTAAACTGACCGCTGCCGCTGCCCTTGCTGCTGTTATTTTCGGTTTGTGGTTCTATACCTCACAGCAAACAACCATAAATTCCAATGCCCGGGCCGTAAATAAAAATGATATTGCCCCAGGTGGCAACAAAGCGGTGCTTACCCTGGCCAATGGCGAGGTAATTGACCTGAGCAGTGACAAAAACGGCATTGTTATCCAGGCCGGCCAGCTGGCTTATAGCGATGGAACTGAAATTAAGACCAATGGTTCAAACGCTTCAGAAGAACCCGCACAGCTCAATACCATTGCTACTCCTGTAGGCGGACAGTACCAGGTTATTTTGCAGGACGGTACAAAAGTTTGGCTAAATGCAGCTTCATCCCTTCGTTACCCCAGCCGTTTTAACAGCAAAGAACGTAATGTAGAGATCAGCGGGGAAGCATATTTCGATGTAACACATGATGAGAAAAGACCTTTTAAAGTGCGTAGCAAAGGACAGCAGGTAGAAGTATTGGGTACGGCTTTTAACATTATGGCCTACGATAATGAGGATATGGTTAAGACCACCCTATTGAGGGGTGCTGTACGGGTAGCCGGGTTAGGCCCGCTAAAAACCAAAATTGTGACGCTCCTGCCTGGCCAGCAATCACTTTTAACAACACAACAGATCAGCGTGAACAACAACCCGGATCTGGAAGAGGTGGTTTCCTGGAAAAACGGCTATTTCAAGTTTAATGAAGACATTAAGAATATCATGAATAAAATTGCCCGCTGGTATAATATTGAGGTGGTTTACCGCCCGGGTGTAGATCTTAGCCAGACCTTTTCGGGTGAGGTTTCCAAATCAAGAAATGTTTCGGTACTCCTGAAAGTTATGGAGCTGACCGGTAATGTGCATTTTAAAATAGAAGAAAGGAGGATCATCGTTATGCCCTGATTTTTACCATAAAGATGAGCCTTAAAAAGAAGCCGGGAATGATTGGACCCATCCCCGGCAGATGTAAGGGCTCTATATATCCGCTCCAAAGCGGAATTAAGTATTGAATTTACCATTATCAACACCCAAACAATCAAATGTATGATTTTTTACCTAAACGTTAAACGTGGTGGAAACCACAGTATTAAACGAAAACTCATCATGCGGATCAACTTATCCATATTTTTCATCTTACTGGCCATGATACAGGTATCTGCCAGAGAGGTTTTCGCACAAAAAATTACGCTGGACAGAACCAACAGCAGTTTAAACCAGTTGATAAAAGATATCCGTTCGCAAAGCGGATACGATTTCTTTTATAATAATGCCGTTATTGTAAAAGCCAGACCGGTTTCTATCCATGTCAAAAATGTATCACTGGATGAAGCCCTGCAGAAATGCTTTGCCAACCAGTCCCTTACTTACCGGATCACTGACAAAATGGTGGTGATCATGGAAAAAGAAAACCATGAAGCTGCACCTGCCGTTCAGCAAAGTGTTACCGGAAAAGTGGTAGACAGCCTGGGCATGCCACTTCCTGGTGCCACCATCAGGGTTAAAGGCAGCAGCAGGGTTACCCTTACTGATGCTAAAGGGGTGTTTGTTTTAAAAGACATTCCCGATAATGCCTTGCTGGAAATTTCTTACCTGGGTTTTGTAAGCCGCGAAATCAAAGCTTCTCTTAATATGGGCAACATTGTATTACGTGCTTCACAGTCGGGATTAAACGAGATCGTTGTAACAGCCATGGGCATTTCCAGAGAAAAGAAGGCATTGGGATATGCTGTGCAGGATGTAAAATCTGAAGAACTAACTACCCGTCCGACCAATGCACTGAGTGCCATTTCCGGAAAAGTTGCCGGTTTACAGGTCATCTCCTCTGGTGGAAATATGGGCGGTTCCACCCGTGTATTGCTGCGTGGTATCAATTCCATTATGGGCAATAACCAGCCCCTGTATGTAATTGACGGAACACCAATTGACAATTCAGACATCAATACCACCTCTACCATAGATGGAAGCGCCGGTAAGGATGTAGGAAACCTGATCCAGGACCTGAACCCGGATGATATAGAAAATATTTCTGTATTGAAAGGCCCATCTGCTGCTGCCATATACGGATCCAGGGCCGCAAATGGTGTAATCCTGGTAACCACTAAAAAAGGGAGCAAAAAAGAAAAATTCGACATTACCCTGAATACAGGTGTGGATTTGGAAAATGTTGTACGCTTACCTGCCAGACAGCACCTGTATGGTCAGGGTTATGCCACAACCTTTGCCAAGGCCACAATTGCAGGTAAAGAATATAACATTGTAGATTATGCTTCGGATGAAAGCTGGGGTCCAAAACTGGACGGCACGCCGGTATTGCACTGGTATAACCTGGATCCTGAATATCCCGCCGATTACCTGAACCCGCAGCCATGGGTATACCCGGAACATGATGTGAACTACTTTTTCCGTACCGGAATAGCCAATACCAATAACATTGCCATTAGCGGGGCCAGCGACAAGACTACCTATCGCTTATCCTACACCAATAAAAATGTACGGGGCACCGTGCCAAATTCCAGTTTAGGCCGTAATGCCGTCAACTTTTCGGGTTCAACCCAACTGGGCATCGTAAATGTGTTCAGCAACCTGAATTACATTAAAAATACTTCGCTGGGCAGGCCATGGACCGGCGCTTCTAACCGGAACATTATGCTCGAGGCCTTCCAATGGGGTGGTGTGCAGGTAGATTATAAAAAACTAAGTGAATACAAAAGGCCATCAGATGGCACACCCCGCGCCTGGAACAGGAGCAGTTACCTGAATACACCTGCAGGCAAGGCTACCCGCTTTATCGATAATCCATACTGGTCGGCCTATGAAAGCTATCTGGAAGAGAATCGCGA
The DNA here is from genome assembly GCF_014200825.1 of Pedobacter sp. AK017. Classification (NCBI taxonomy): domain Bacteria; kingdom Pseudomonadati; phylum Bacteroidota; class Sphingobacteriia; order Sphingobacteriales; family Sphingobacteriaceae; genus Pedobacter; species Pedobacter sp. AK017. The sequence goes on along the minus strand of NZ_JACHCW010000015.1, from coordinate 120,388 downwards.
CAGGCTTTACGGAAACATCGGCTTTACAGTAGATGCCAATAACTGGCTTAAACTAACCGGTAAAGTACATGCCGACATCTATACTGTTGAGTACCAGGACCGCATAGCGGTATATTCACGTTCGCAATCGCAGTATCAGGAATACAATAACCACTTTAATGAATTTAACTATGAGTTTTTGGCTACAGCCAAAAAAAACTGGGATGATTTCTCATTGTCGGGAAATGTTGGCGGAAACATCAGGGACCAGAAACGCAGGGTAATTGACGGATTGACCCAGGGCGGACTCATTGTACCGCTGTTCTATAATCTTAAAAATGCACCTAACGTTTTGAACAACAATAATTTTTACCACAGACAGGTTTATTCGTTGTATGGCAGCTTCTCGGCCGGATGGAAAGGCATGCTGTACCTGGACGGAACTTTGCGCAACGACTGGTCTTCTACCCTTCCGGTGAACAACAATTCTTTCATTTACCCTTCTGTGACCGGAAGTTTTGTGATCAGCGAACTGGCAGGTATTAAAAAACAGGAATGGCTTGATTTTGCAAAAGTGCGCCTGGGCTGGGCACAGGTTGGTAATGATACCGATCCTTATCAGCTTTATCCGGTTTTTGAAGCACAGCAATCATTCAATTCCAATCCTTCTTACCGCCTTCCCGGCACCTTAAATAACCCTGACCTGAAACCGGAGATCACCTCTTCTGTAGAAGCCGGATTAAATGTACAGCTGTTTAAAAACCGCCTGGGTTTTGATATCACCTATTACAACAACAACAGCCGCAACCAGATCCTGCCGGTTCCGGTATCTGCAGCCTTTGGTTACGATAAAAAAGTACTCAATGCAGGTAAAATAAATAACAAAGGACTTGAAGTTACCTTAAATGGTACACCCGTTAAAAGCACCAATTTTGAGTGGAACAGTACCATCAACTGGTCGCGAAACAGAAATAAGGTAGTTTCGCTGGACAGGGGTGTAAATACCCTGGAACTGAGCAATCTGCTGGTAACCCTTGTGGCCCAGGAAGGCAAGCCTTACGGACAGATCATGGGTTACGATTTTGTATATGCCCCCGACGGACAGCGTGTGGTACAGGCAGATGGCACTTATCTTAAAACCTCGCAGCTGGTACCATTGGGCAGTGTACTGCCCGATTACCTGTTTGGTTTTCAAAATACCTTCCGCTATAAAAAATTGCGCATGGGCTTCCTGATCGATGGCCGGATGGGTGGCAGCTTCTTCTCCCAAACCTATAAAGTAGGGATGTATTCGGGAGTTTTAGACCGTACTGCTGCAAATGGCATCAGGGAAACCGGCACTGTTGTAGACGGAGTTAAGGCCAATGTGGTCTTCCATCCGGACGGGACTTATACTGTAAGCAATACCAGCAAAAATGAAACCCGTATTTCGGCTTTAAACTGGGCAAGAAATGAGTACAATGGCCCAACTACTTTTAGTGTGTTCGATGCCTCCTATATCAAATTAAGGGAAGTTACCCTGGGCTATAATTTCGACCTTAAAAAGACCGGGGCCATTCGTTCTGTAGGGCTTACGCTATATGGAAGAAACCTTTGGAACATTTACACCAAAAGCAAATACATTGATCCGGAATTTACAAACAGCAGCGGTAATGTACAGGGTATCGAAGGTGGTAACATCCCGGTTCCGGTTACTTATGGTTTAAATGTAAGTGTTAAGTTTTAATCCAAAATTTTATTCAGATGAATTTTTTTAACAAAATAACTGCCATTGCACTGTTCTCGCTTACTGCCTTTCTTTCCTGCAGTGACGATAAGCTGGCAGACATCAACATAGATCCGAACAGGCCAGCCAATGTGCCTACTCCAACACTGATCTTATCGGCCGAGAAACAGATCATGGACAACATCAGGAACCTTGATTTTTCTCTGAACGGTGCCATGCTGTTCGCACAGTATTACAGTCAGAACATTTACACAGACCAGAGCCGTTACGATGTACCGCGGAATTATTCTGACCGTTACTGGGCTGATGGATTTAAGGCCCTGAACAACCTCAACGAGATCATCAAGCTGAATACCAATCCGGCTACCAAAGGCTTTGCCTCGGCCGGAACGGTTGCCGGTACCAATGCCAACCAGATTGCGGTATGCAGGGTATTAAAAGCTTTTACATTTCATTCGCTAAGCGATGTGTTTGGCGACATCCCTTATCAGTCTTACGCCGGCAAGGATCCTTCTTTTGAAGCTTTGCAACAGAACCCTGATAATTATACCCCTAAATATGCCAGCCAGGAAAAGATCTATACCGATCTGCTCCAGGAACTGGACCAGGCTGCCGATACTTTATGGAAATATTCGACAGCCAATACTTTTGGTGTTTCGGATGTGATCTATAAAGGGAACAATGAACATTGGGCAAGGTTTGCCAACTCTTTGCGTCTGCGTTTGGCAACAAGGATCAGGACCAAATTACCGGCGCTTTCACAGCAGCATTTTACAGATGCGCTGGCGCAGGGCGTATTTACTTCAAACCTGCACACTGCTGCCTTTAAATACAGCATTGCCGCGCCAAATGAGGCCCCGCTTTTCAGGGCTACAGTTACGGCCAACCGCAAGGATTTTGCCGTATCACATATCCTCATCAATTCTTTAAAAGGAGAACTGGGGCCTTTTACAACTGTCGATCCGCGTTTACCGGTCTATGCACTGCCCAATAAGAACAACCAGTATATTGGCCAGCCTTATGGCCTGCCACTTGAAGCGGCGGGTATCAACGAGCCAACAGACATCAGCTTGCCCGGTGCTTTGGTAAATGCAGCCGATTTTAGCGAAGTGCTTCAGGAATATGCTGAAGTAGCTTTTTTAATTTCGGAATACCAGAACTGGAGCGACAGCGAGTACAAAAAGGGTGTTGTGGCTTCGTTGACACGCTGGGGTATAGCCGAACCGGCAGCACAAACCTATGCCAATAACCTGCCTGCTGCCACTAAAGAAAGGGTGCTTACCCAAAAATACTTTGCACTCTATACCCAGGGGCTTGAAGCCTGGTCGGAAATCCGCCGTACTGGTTTTCCTTTGTTCCTGGTAAAACCAAACGATGTGGTGTGGACCAGGGTAACGCCTGCAGGCACTTCAGTATATACATTTAAGCCTATTTTTGGCAACGGGATCCCTAAACGCCTTTATTATCCTGTAAAAGAACAAAGTGTAAATAAAACCAATTACCAGCAGGCACTGGCTTCGCAGGGCGATGATGTGATCACTACTGCACTTTGGTGGAACAAATAAATACAGCTATGAAAAAAATAGTAATTTCCCTTTTTTGCCTGTTGCCCTTACTGGCAACCGCTCAGCAAAGTAAACCCGATGAACGTGGCTATATTGTAAAGGTGGGCGACAAGGCGCCCGACGATTTTAAGCTGGTATTGCATACCGGCGAAACCACTAGCCTTTCCAAATTAAAGGGCAAGGTGGTTGTACTGCAATTTACCGCCAGCTGGTGCGTGGTATGCCGGGAAGAAATGCCCCACCTGGAGCAGCAGGTATGGCAGGCCTATAAAAATAAAGGGCTGATGCTGATTGGTGTTGACCGTGATGAACCGCTGAAAGTGGTACAGAAATTTGCGAAAGACATGAAAATCAGCTACCCCCTGGCACTGGACCCGGGCGCAGCTATTTTTGGCCGCTTTGCAGATAAAAAGAGTGGGGTAACCCGTAATGTGGTGATAGACCAGCAGGGTAAGATTGTTTACCTGACCCGTTTATATGATGAACAGGAGTTTAAAGGTATGCTTGCCGCCATTGATAAGTTAATGAAGTAAGCGCTGTACACCAAACATAAAAAAGGCTAAGTTATCCTTAGCCTTTTTTTATCAACAGATTATGGGGCGATGATGGTAAAGAGGTACACCATAAATATCACCAGCAGCACTACCCCCTGTAAAATATTGGTACGGCCCGTTGCCAGCGAGAGCATAATGGTAAACTGTGCCAGCAACAACAATACGGTAGCCTTCATGTCAATCCCCAGGGTGATGGTCATGCCTGTAACAATAGATACCATGGCTACTGCAGGTATGGTTAAGCCGATACTGGCCAGGGCAGAGCCCAGGGCCAGGTTAAGACTAGTCTGTAAACGGTTCTTTTTAGCCGCCCGGTAAGCGGCAAGCCCTTCGGGCAATAACACCACCGCAGCAATGATTACACCGACCAGCGACTTGGGCGCACCAAAATTGACAACTGCATTTTCTATGTCGGGCGCTAAAGCTTTGGCCAGCAACACCACAATACCCAGACAAAGCAACAATAAAAACGTACTCACTAAAGCAACTTTTGTGGTAGGTGGTTCGGCATGTGTTTCTTCATTTCCGTCTGCATCAGGTGGTAAAAAGAAATCGCGGTGCCTGATGGTCTGTACCATTACAAAGGCACCATACAGCACCAGACATACTATGGCCACAAAAACGAGCTGGGTAGAAGTATATTCAGGGCCTGCTTTACTGGTGGTATAATTGGGCAGAATGAGTGTAAGTACCAGGATGGCCGTAAGGGTAACCAATGCTGCACTTACACCAGGCAGGCTAAACACCTGCTCTTTAAACCTGGCCCCACCTACCAGCAGGCAAAGCCCAATAATACCGGTTAAAATGATCATTACCGCAGCCAGCACCGTATCCCTTGCAAGGGCAGCCGTATCGGGCCCACCCGTCAGCATCAAAGAAACAATCAGTGCCACCTCTATAATGGTAATGGCCAATGCCAGCAAAAGCGTACCAAACGGCTCCCCTACCCGGTGTGCTACCACTTCTGCATGGTGTACCGCAGCCAGCACCGCAGCGATCAGCACTGCTGCCAGAAAAAAAGTATAACCGATACCCAGGTTCAGCGACACCCCAAAATAAGCCAGCCAGGCGATTACCGGTGCTATAATTGTCCATAAAGGCAATGGTATTTTTTTATTCATCAAATTTGCTTTAAGTAAAATACTGGACAGCTTCAGGTTCCTCAATTATTATGCTAAAAACAACAATTAAGCTGTAGCGTTTTGTAATTGTTACACGTTTTAAGATTAAAAACCAAATCAGCATGTATAAATATGTTTTAATCCTGTTTTGCGCTGCAATGCTTGTGGCCTGCGATAAAAAAGAGCCATCAGATTGTGGGAGATTGATCTGTACCCAGGAATTCCGGATGATCCTTTTTAATTTTACCGACAAAGATGGGAGAGGTGTTCCCGTTAAAAATTACAGTGCCATAAACCAGCGTACGGGCGAGGTCATTAAAACAACCGGTGGTGCAACTATCGATTTAAGCACGGGTACCTTTATTGTTATTGACGATTCTTCTTTAAAACAACTGTCTGCTGAAGGCGATGACATCAAGGTTACAGCTACTTATGAAGCAACGGGACAAACCAAATCGGCCATCTTAAAAGTTTCAGGTGGAAAATGTGCCTGCCACATCCAAAAAATTTCAGGCCCTGAAACTATCGCTTTTGATTAACAAAGCGTTTATTTTCATTTCTTATCATAGATCAATAATTTAACAGCGATAAGCACGTCTATTTGCATAAAAAAAGTTATGAAAAAAATATTCGTTTTGCTTGCAGTATTGAGTACTGCCCTTTTTGCTTTCAAAGCTGTTGCACCATCAACCTGGACGGCTGATCCGGCCCATTCTAAATTAGGCTTTGTGATTACCCACCTACTGATTACTGATGTAGAGGGATCTTTTAAAAACTTCGAATCAACCATCACTTCTTCAAAACCCGACTTTTCTGATGCAGTAATTGAATTGAGTGCGGATGTAAATTCGGTAAATACCGATAACGACAAAAGAGATGAGCATTTGAGAAGTGCCGATTTTTTTGATGCAGCTAAATTTCCTAAGCTGACCTTCAAAAGCACATCCGTAAAAAAAGTTGCCGGAAACAAATATAAAGTAAACGGGAACCTGACATTTCACGGGGTAACCAAACCGATTACTTTAGATGCGGTTTTAAGAGGGGTAACCACCAATCCAATGTCTAAAAAACCTACTGCAGGATTTAAAGTTAGCGGAACAATTAAAAGAAGCGATTTTGGATTTGGTGCCAAATTCGGTAATGCTATGCTTAGCGACGAGGTAACCTTAAACGCAAATACAGAATTTGTACAAAACTAAAGTACATATATAAACTATTGTACTTCATCAGGGAACGGAATCATTTTTCCACTTGCTTTTTCACGTGGAAGCTGTGCATTCCGTTCTTTAAGTGTTTTGCCCAATACCAGGGCCAGTTTTTTTACCATTCCCGGATATTTACCAGACAGGTTATTTGCCTCCCGGATATCCTGGGCCAGATCATACAGTTCAAACTCCCGGTTCCGCATATTGTATAACAGCTTCCAGTTCCCTAAACGAAGCGCAGTAAAATAGTTGATACCCAGTTTTTCATTCGCGGTCAGGTTAATCCATTTGTTGGGATAATGAAATACCAAAGGACGGTCCGGCGCTTTTAAATGAGGGTTTTTGAGGTATTTCACAAAACTTTGCCCATCCGTTTTTTGGAGTATCTTAGCTGGCTTAACCCCTGCCATTTCCAATATGGAAGGGAAAAAATCTTCAATGATCACCGGATTTTTATAAACTGAACCTGCGCTGGTTACACCTGGCCATCTTACAATCATGGGTTCCCTTATCCCACCTTCATATACCGAGCCTTTGCCCGACCTGAGGGGGTAGTTGTGTGTATTTAGGGCACCTCCCCTTTGGTGATGGTCTAGCCCTCCGTTATCGCTCATAAAAATAATGATGGTATTTTTGTCCACACCTTTCCTTTTTAAATAATCCATAATATCACCAAGGCTTTTGTCCATACCTTCAACCAGACTCGCATATCTGGCCTCGGTACTGTCAAGCCCCGCATCATAATACTTTTGTACAAAGCGCGGATCGGCCATTATAGGGGTATGAACAGCATAATGGGCCATATTCAGATAAAAAGGCTCCTTTCTGGCTATTGGTGTTTCCATTGTTTTCAGGGCTTCCTGTGTAAGGGCTTCTGAAAGAAAAGTACCTGTTTTAAAATACGCCTCTAAATCGGGTACCGCCTGTACCTGTGTCTTACCAGGCATATTGCCATAATTTTGCTCCGATAAATAGCTTTGCGGATGTCCGCCCGAATGCCCGGCAATGTTAACCATAAACCCTAAGTTGTAAGGGCTTGCACCTGGAGTACCCATTGCAGCCCAATGTGCCTTACCAATATGAATGGTAAAGTAACCGGCATCTTTTAACAATTGTGGAAAGGGCGTTGCAAAAACTGTGCGCTCCGTTGCTGCATTATTGCTTAAACCGTTCATGTTCCATTCCAAGGGCTCAAACTGCTCATCCTTTTCATCAGCATCATTATTTTTAAAGGGTGATGTCCAATTGGTCACATGGCTCCTGGAGGCATTCATCCCTGTCATAAAACTCACTCTGGAAGGGGTGCAGACCGGTTGCGCATAAGCATCTGTAAATTTCATTCCTGCCTGTGCCAGCCGCTCCATATTGGGTGTATGGTAACGCTTGTTCAGGGGCATAATGCTGTCATAAAAAGGCACTGAAGTATCCATCCAGCCCATATCATCAACCATAAAAACAATGATGTTCGGGCGGATTGGTTTTTGATTTTGTGCAAAAAGAGTGGTTTTGACGGTCAGTAAGGCTATTATCAGAAGTTTATATTTTTTCATTGTGAATTGCTCATTGCGGAATATATAAAATTTCTGCGATATAGGCTGTATCCTTGGCCACCCGTTCAACCATTCACCTCGCAGCCGTTTTAATGCCTGAACATCGATTTTAAAAAAAAATACTCCGAACTGTAAAAAACTATTTAAATTACAATTGGTTATCCATGTTACGCTTATAAAACTAAAATTGTATACTTTTGGTGTGTAAGCTGGAGAATGATTTAATTATTAACTGTATAAAACCGTAACATTTTGAAGTTATACGCTCATCAATCCGTTGCCGAAGCACTGACCATCCTGAACAATGAAGGTCAGGATTGCCTACCTGTGTACGATGATGATGCAATCATTGGAAAAATCACGTATGCAGAGCTGAGGATTTTTGCAAATCATGATGAAAAACCGGGAAGTATATCCGCAGCCAAGCTTCATTTTGATCTGAGAACTGTCTTGCCGGCAATCAGGGCAATGCAAACAGCACAATACAAAAAAGAACAAAAACAGCTTAAAGTCAGAAAATGGACTACGCGCTTAAGTTCGGCAGCAGTAATCGCAGTTGTCCTGTTCGGCTTTGCCTGGTTGCTTTTTGAACCCATCAATATGCCTTTTACAGATCAGGAAGAAGTATTGACTCCCGATTCCAACCATATTACCCTGACCTTTACGAATGGTGAAAAAATCGCACTGAACAGTGAGAAAGATGGTGTGGTGATTCATGCATCCCAATTATATTATAATGATGGATCTGCGTTATTACAGGAAGAGATAAGCCCAGACGTTTTGGCCAAAGGGATCATGGTGCTCAACACACCTAAAAGTGGCATGTACCAGGTAAGTCTTCCTGATGGCACGAAAGTTTGGCTCAACAGTTCAAGCCAGCTCAGTTTTCCTTCAACTTTTAAAGGAAGTGACCAGCGCGCAGTTCAGTTAACCGGGGAAGCTTACTTCGAAGTTGCAAAAAGTGAAACACCAAAACATTTACCCTTCATTGTGACAACTGATAAACAAGAAATAAAAGTTTTGGGTACCCACTTTAACGTTAATGCCTACCCGAACAATCTGGATATAAAAACCACTCTGCTGGAAGGCAGGGTACAGGTGATGCCATTGTTATACGGTAAGCCACTGGCAAATGCCGATCCCGCTGTAACAGATCCCCTCCAGGTGATGGGTACCCGCAATGAGGCTGGTAATTTAAATTTAAACCGGGCTGTAATCCTGCAACCCAATCAGCAGGCCATTTTAACAGATCAACACATCACCGTTAAACCGGTTGACGGACAACTGGCCATTGCCTGGACGAAGAGGGATTTCACGTTCAGGAACATGCCGCTTGAGGACATCATGAATGTAGTGGCTGTCTGGTATGATGTGGATGTTGTTTATCAGCAACAAACAATTGGATCTGTACTTTTAGGTGGCTCAATCCAGCGGTCCGATAAATTAGCCGATGTACTGGCAACCCTATCACTAGCCTCTAACATGCACTTTAAAGTAGAAGGCAAACGGATTATTGTAAGACAATAAATAGCTGGCAACGCTAAAGTGCCCTGCCGGTTTCGTCATTCTTATCAGGAAAGTGTACCCAGTATATCAATCCCCGTACTTAGGTAGACCTTGGCTATATGCATGGCCTTTTTGATCTCATCGATAATCCTGTTTTGTGCTATAGCCGCCTTGTCGGCAGCAAAATCATCTGCACTACTTTTTGCCGATACTTTGGCGAAGGCCTGCATCCTGCGCACAAAACTGCCTCCGGTATCCTTAACAGCAACTGTTTTACCAGTTGAATCTTTTTGCTGTGCAGACAGCAGACAATGAAATACAGGCAAACAGGCAGACCAATAAAGAGGCAATAGATTTCATAGTGATAAATGTTTTGATGAAGTTAAGCATCTTTCAGTAAAATTATTTCCGGAATATTCCTGATGTCTTAAAAAGATCAATTATCTTTAATTCAATGAAAGAGCTGAGCTCAGGCAGAAGGCTAAAAGCCATCTTTGGAGGTTCGATAGGTAACCTGGTAGAATGGTACGACTGGTATGCCTATTCGGCATTTGCCATTTATTTTTCAGCTTCGTTTTTTCCGGAGGGAAATCCAACCGTACAGTTATTGAATACGGCCGGCATATTTGCACTGGGTTTTTTGATGCGCCCCCTGGGTGGTTATATCTTTGGCCGCATTGCCGACCGTATTGGCCGTAAGCAATCCATGACCCTTTCTGTACTGCTGATGTCGCTGGGCTCTTTACTAATTGCCCTAACCCCTACCTACCAGACTATTGGTGTAATGGCACCAGTACTGTTACTGACTGCCAGGCTGCTACAAGGTTTAAGTGTTGGCGGCGAATATGGAGTATCGGCTACCTATCTGAGTGAAATGGCGACTAAAAACCATAGGGGCTTTTATTCCAGCTTTCAATATGTAACTTTAATAGGTGGCCAGCTCCTTGCCCTGGCCATCCAGCTGGTATTGCAAAAATTGCTGCTTTCAGATACACAATTGCACGAATGGGGCTGGCGCATCCCTTTTGTTTTTGGGGCCATACTTTCTATCGTAGCCCTTTATCTCAGGAAAAACCTGGACGAGACCAAAGCTTTTGAAAACCAAAAAGAAAATCAATCGGGTAAAAAGGGGACCATAAAAGAACTGCTAAAACACCCTAAAGCAGTAATTACAGTAATTGGACTTACTTTAGGAGGTACACTGGCCTTCTATACCTATACCACGTATATGCAAAAATTCCTGGTCAATACAGTGCAGATGAGCAAAGAACAATCAACCCTCATGTCCTTTTTTACCTTATTCATTTTCGCCTGTTTACAGCCCCTTTTTGGTGCTTTATCTGACAGAATTGGCCATCGCCCACTCCTCATCGGTTTTGGTATACTGGGTACCATCTGTACCGTTCCCTTACTCAGTACGTTAAGCCATACCACATCACAGTGGCAGGCCTTTTTTCTTTTAATGGCTGCCTTGATTATTGTAAGCGGTTATACCAGTATCAATGCCGTAGTAAAAGCAGAGCTGTTCCCCGCAGAAGTAAGGGCACTTGGCGTTGGGCTTCCCTATGCTTTAACTGTGGCTATATTTGGTGGCTCGGCCGAGTACATTGCACTCTGGTTAAAAGAACGGCAATATGAATCGTATTACTACTGGTACATTACCTGTTGTATTTTTATTTCCTTAATGGTTTATGTTTTTATGAAAGATACCAAGGAACATTCTAAACTGAACCAGGAAGACAATTAATGCTTGCAAAATGTAACAGATAATTTACTATTTTAGCCTGCCAATATCACAACCATGCATACATCCAAAAAAGCCGCCATCAGCTTTATATTCATTACATTACTGATTGACGTAATGGGATGGGGATTGATTATCCCTGTAATGGCAGATCTTATTGCCCAGCTAAAAGGCATTTCAATTAATCAGGCCAGTACTTATGGTGCCCTGTTGCTTTCTGTTTTCGCCGTTACACAATTCCTTTTCTCGCCTGTAATGGGCAACCTGAGCGATAGGTATGGCCGCCGTCCGGTTTTGTTATTTTCTTTACTAGGCTTCGGGATCGATTACATTATCCTGGCCCTGGCCCCCACTTATGGATGGCTATTTTTAGGTCGCATTATAGCCGGGATTACCGGTGCCAGCTTTACCACGGCTACAGCTTACATTGCCGATGTCAGTACAGATGAAACTTCTAAGGCCAAGAATTTCGGGCTGATAGGTGCTGCCTTTGGTCTGGGTTTTGTACTTGGCCCGGCCCTTGGTGCTTTTTTAGCTACCTGGGGTATCAGGGCTCCTTTTTATGCAGCCGCGGCACTTTGTTTGCTCAACTGTATCTATGGTTATTTTTTCCTGCCCGAATCCTTAAGTAAAGAACACCGCAGGGAATTTGACTGGAAACGCGCCAACCCTTTTGGTTCTTTAAAATTTTTAACCAATAATCCAAAAATCGGTAGCCTGGCCCTGGGCTTTTTCCTGATCTACCTGGGCAGCCAGGCCGTACAGAGCAACTGGAATTTTTTCACCATTTACCGATTCAACTGGAGCGAAAAAATGGTAGGCATTTCACTTGCAGTTGTAGGCGTGATGGTTGGTGCCGTTCAGGGGGGACTTACCAGGATTGTTGTTCCTAAGATCGGGAATGAAAAGAGCATTTACCTGGGTCTATCGCTTTACACCTTAGGACTGGTCCTTTTCGCTTTTGCTACCCAGGGCTGGATGATGTTTGCCTTCCTGGTACCTTATTGTTTAGGTGGCATATGTGGCCCCTCACTGCAATCTGCCATTTCAGGACATGCGCCCGCTAACCAGCAGGGAGAGCTACAGGGTGCATTAACCAGTTTGATGAGCCTTACAGCCATCATTGGCCCGCTGATCATGAACAATTCATTTGCTTATTTTACAAGCAGCAAAGCACCGTTTTACTTTCCAGGTATCCATTTCTTAATTGGGGGTGTTTGCATGCTGATCAGTATCTTTATCACTTATAAAGTATTGAGCAGGGAAAGAAATCCTCAGGTATAGAAAGTGCAAACGGACACTGGTACTTCTAAAAAGGTTACTCTCCGGATGGCACCTGAATGGCCACACCTGCCGGGATAGGTGTACCGAAATTTGGGCTCCCATCCGGGTTCCAGCTAAACTTTTGTAAGCGCATGTCCCGCGACCAACCTGGTTCTGTAGTTTTCTTGGCATGATAAAAGATCCACCATTCTTTGCTATCCGGAGATTGCGTGAAACTAGCATGTCCAGGACCAAAGACTTGTTCTGTTCCCTGAAACACAGGTCCCGTTTTTTCCCAGCTCTTCGCATCAAGCAATACTTTGGCCTCTTTTTTAAGTCTCAACAAGCCAAGGCGGTACTCTGGTGTCCAGGATTCGCGTGTGGAATACACAATAAAAACCTGTCCTTTACGCAGCAGAAACTGAGGGCCCTCGTTCAAGTTCAGTGGACCGCCTGTTTCCCATTGCTGGTCAGGACTGGAAATTTTCACCCTTTCTGAACTGATTGTCCAGGGGTTGCTCATCCTGGCCAGATACAGGTGTTGAACTGTTTTATCGGTAGCCGCATTCTTTTCCCAACCAGACCATACAGCATAGAGTTTCCCTCTGATTTCTGCTACATTAACATCTATGGCCCAGATATTTCCGGTTTTATCTTTTGGGTCTGCACCGGTGCTTAACAGGCCTTTATCTATATATTTTCCCTGTGGGTCATCTGTTACTGATTCGAGTACGCCTGAACGCTGATAGATATACGGAGGGCCAGATTGGCCTGCCGCATAATAAATGTACCATTTGTTGTTGAAATAGTGGAGCTCTGGCGCCCAGATTTGATTGCTGTTCCAGCCTTTTCGAGGTGCATTCCACACGATAACTGCCTTGCCCAGCTTGCTCAGTTTATCCGATTTACTTACGGAAATACCTCTACCAGCGATCCCTCCGGTGCTCTGACAAACGTAATAATGGTTTTTGTGTCTGATCACCCAGGGATCTGCGCCCTGCCCTACTGGATTTACGAAGGTCCGCGCTTCGTTTTTTTCCTGGGCCTGCGTTGCTGTGTGCCCTAAAATTAAACAGAACAATACAAGAAAAGAAAAACTGCTGGTTGTTATGGTTGGGTTCATTTGTGATAGTTGGCTAGTTCGCGGATCAGTGAAGATAAAATACATCCCGGTTTCATTTTAAAGTCATCCAGTACTTCCCGCAATTGGGTTTGAAAATGATAGGCTACTGAACCGATGCAATTAAATTGATATTGACGGTAGTCGGGATAACAGGAAACGAGTTGTGAAAAAAATTCGGTAAATGCGGTACGCAGCAAATTATTGCTATAGGCGGCATCTACTTCATCAGATTTTAGGAACCTGGTGAAACCTGCACAAAACCTGTTGGCCTGGGGGCTGGTATAAATCCTGTTGATGATTGCTGCAGCATTGAGGCCATATTGCGCCTCAAATACACGTTTAACCGATTGTGGCATTTTATCGCGTAAATAATCAACGAGGATTTTCTTTCCTATAGCTGCGCCACTCCCCTCGTCTCCCAGAATGAATCCGAGTGAATCTATGTTGTGGGTGATATTTTTGCCATCGTAAATACAGGTATTGGTACCGGTGCCCAATATGGCAGCAAATCCGGCATTGTGGTTAAGCAAGCCTCTTGCCGCGGCAAGTAGGTCCATTTCGGCTTCGATGGTTTCACATTGTGGAAAAGCCTCGCGCAGGATGCTTTCTATAACGGCTGTCTGTTCGTCTTGACAACCAGCTCCATAAAAATGCAGCGCTTTGATGTCTGTGTGTTGCAGGTACGCCGGTAAATTGTTTCGGATGGAATTCAGAATGGATGCGGGCTCGGAAAAAAAAGGATTGTATCCTTCAGTCATAAAATAACGTTCTTCTCCTTCGGGGTCTATTAAGCACCAGTCTGTCTTGGTCGACCCGCTGTCGGCAATTAAAATCATGTGTTGATCAGTTAAATTTTTAGTTTTCCTATCTGATGTCCGGACACTGCATAATAGCCAATGGCTATATAACAGGGAATAACCATCCAATAGGCCTGTTGTGGGTTGAAATGGTCGGTGAGGTATCCGTACAACAGCGGAAGCAATGCTGCTCCGGAAATGGCCATCACCAACAGGGAAGAGCCTGTTTTAGTAAATTTACCCAGTCCTGCAATGGCTAGTGGCCAGATGGAAGGCCACATGAGCGAATTGGCCAGACCGAGCAGGGCGATAAACACCACGGAAGTTATGCCTGCGGTGAAAATAGCTGCCAGGGCAAACACAATCCCTAGCACAGCAGAGGTTTTAAGTGCTGTTTCCTGGCTAAAATAACGGGGTATGCAGACGATACCGATGAGGTAACCGACGAGCATACTGATGAGTGTAAAAGAACTGAAAAACTTTGAAGCGCTGAGTGGAATACCATGGAAGGTGCCATAGCCTATAATACTGTTTCCGGCAATTACTTCTACTCCGGTATATAAAAACAGGATGAATACACCCAGTATAAGGTGAGGAAATTGCAGAATTGAGGTTTTAGCCGTGCGGCCATCTCCATCCAGATCAGCCTCTAATTCGTCCTCATCAATTTCAGGCAGGGCCGAAAACCTGATAAGAATGGCCATTATCACCAATAGACCTGTAATGATCAGGTAAGGTATGATGACTTTATCGGCAAGCGCATTGAGCTCCAGGTTCTTTTGCACGGGGTTTAAGTGGTTCAACTTTTCTTTTAGCGCATCTGCATCATTTAAGATCACCGCACCCAAAATTATGGGTGCAAGGGCACCTGCGATGCCATTACAGATTCCCATGAAACTGATGCGCCTTGCCGCACTTTCTTTAGGACCAAGTATGGCTACGTAAGGATTGGAAGCCGTCTGCAAAATAGTCAACCCGGCACCCTGAACAAACAAACCCAGTAAGAATAATGGATAGAAGCGGTTCATGGCAGCAGGCATAAACAGCAATGAACCTATGGCTACGAGTAGCAAACCAATGGATAGACTGTTTTTAAAGCCTGTAATTTTTAATAGCCATCCGGAGGGGATACCCATTAGAAAATAGGAAATGTAGAAGGCAAATGCAACCAGATAGGATTGAAAGTTATTCAATTCGCAGGCCAGCTGTAAATATGGGATCAATACAGAACTTAACCAGGTAACAAAACCAAATATGAAAAAGAGTATGCCAATGATGACGAGTGGGTTTAATCCGGCTTTATTTGCCATGTTAATAATTTTTGGATTTAATGCGGTCTATAATTGTTTCGTACAGGTTTAAAGGGAACACAGCGGGCTGTCCATACCAGAAAAAAGAGTCTTTACCTTCGTATACTCCTGCATTGATGTGTTTGGAGGTGGGAAGGTAACTGGAAACATCATTGCAATAACCGGCCACGCTGACCAGCTTTCCGGGCCACAATTTTTTGATCCCGATACTGTAGTCGGTTACCGTTTCCCTTGAAATACCTACCAGTTTCCAGTTGCCAATATTGAAAGTCTGCATGTAGACCGGCATGGTTTGCGGCATTTTACCTTGGCTGTCCAGCTTAGCCATCAAATTGGCCCATCGCACATTCTTTTCTGCATATACATCATTCGGTGAGTTGCCATTTTCCTTTCCAAAAGCTACGATTTGTTCCCTGCTCCATCTGTTGACCGGAAAATTAACTGAATCCAGGTGAAAGTCGATCTTCCCGCTCAACTGTTGCATCGGCTGTTGGAGAATGGATTTAACATCTGCTGCGAGGTCGCTTCCCGTTTTGTTGTGGTTTGCTTGTACTGGATTAATATCGCCACCGCATCCCTGGATAAAGATGGCTTCTTTAATACCTGCCTCCTTTTCCAATACTTTTCTGGCTTCACCCGGATAATTGGCACTGAGGGTAAAACCTTCTTCGCCCACATTGCTGAATACAGGGTGACAGCCGGTGAGGAATACTATCGATTTGGTATGGTCGGCAGTATTTTCTATCTGAAGCACGTCTAGGGCATTGTCATAAGGTACATCTGGTCCTTTCAGGGTCCGGTTATGGCCTATTGCTGTACTTCCCCTGCCGAAAGAAAGCAAAGATGACCTCCTGTTTTTGAGGGCCTGACTTATTGCTTTTAAGACTGCTGGTCTGACCACACCGTTCAGGTACAAAGTATCCGGCAATTGATGGCTGCCCCATGTGGTCCAATCCTGGGTGGAAGGTGCAAAATGGGTATGGGAGGCATTGATGAGTACTGCCTCCGGCCGGATGTTGTGCTTTTTGTAAACCTCTTGTTTGATTGACGTAATAAAACTGGTATTAAAGCCGCAAAGGTCAGTGCCGACCATGACCACCGATTGACCTCCTTCACCAATGGCTACCGCCTTAACGGTTAAGTCGCCCTCAGTTTGCTGTACCGCGCGATATATTTTATTGTCTTTACCCAGACCATAGAGCTGGTTTTTATGTACCGTGATCGCTTTTAAATGAACCCGGTAAAACACATTATTAAAATTTGCAAAGCGGATCCATTCTGCAGTCGGGTCTGAAGCATCCAGGCGATACAGTTCATCTTCGGCGGTCAGCGCCATCAACCGCTCTTTATAGCTGATCACACTAAGGGTTCCCGGAGGAAAGCGATTGGCATCAACCAGGCTTTTCCACTTGTTGCCCAGCTTTTTAGCTTTAAAATGTGAAAGTGATAAAGCAGATTCCTGCCATTTAATGTTAAACCGCCCTCCCCTGGGCAGCCCATATCCTGCCAGTGCGAGCGAAAATGGTGAACTTTTGGGTTCCAGGCTCGCTGCGGCGGTACCTGCCTGATAGACGGTTTGGGATTGTACGGATATGGAGGAGCCCAATAGCGTGCCGCTTAGCAGCAGAAAGGATAAAATGCGCACTTTCTTCATGAAAATAGGTTTATTGATAACTGAATAATGTGGTTGTGCTGATACTCCTTTTGCCAGAAGGCGCCACAACAACTGATTTCATCTGGCGTTTCTCGCCTTTGTGCAAGATAATGTCAATTGGCTTTTCGTACAGGTAATCTGTTTCCCGGGCATCCTGGCCCTCAAAATTATAATAAATTTTTCCCCCTTCAACAGAAGGTTTCAACGTAACCTTAAAATTACGACCGTTCAAGGTGGTGTCGGTTATCCCAATTGGTCCGGGAACCCGGTACAGGATCTTTGAGCGGTCGAGTACAGCCAGATGTCTGGGCAGCCTGCTTTCAAAAAAATCTATGGCATTTTTACGTTCCAGCGGTGTCCAGGCGATTTCTGCCAAGGCTATTAATCGCGGATAAAGCATGTATTCTACCTTACGGTAAGTATCCATATGTTCCGTCCAGATGGGCGCTTCTACACCGATGATGTGTTTCTTTTGCGCAGCGGTAAGGGATGAAGGTGTAGGATCGTAAGCATATATGCGCTCAGCAGGGTTAAATCCCCATCCGATCGCCAAGGGTTCTAATGGCCTTGGCCCTTGTAAAAAATCGAAGTATACATGTGACATTGGTGCCATCACTACATCGTGGTTTTCCTGCGCTGCTTTGATGCCTTCTTCTATGCTGCGCCAGGCCATCACTGTAGCATTTGGCGCCAATCCACCTTCACGGATCTCATCCCAACCTATAATTTGTCTGCCCTTGCTGTTTACGAAACGCTCGATGCGTTTTACAAAATAACTTTGCAACTCAAATTCGTTCTTTAATTTTTCATCTTTGATCCGTTTCTGGCAATACCGGCATTTTTCCCAGCGTTTTTTCGGACATTCATCGCCGCCGATGTGGATATACCTGGAAGGGAATAATGCCATCACTTCGGTAAGCACATCTTCCAGCACCTGGAAAGTCTGCTCTTTGCCTGCGCAATAAACATCTTCAAATATCCCCCAACTTTGTGCCACTTTAAAAGGACCGGGTTGATCACCACAGGCAAGTTCGGGGTAAGCAGCCAGGGCCGCCAGAGAATGCCCTGGCAGCTCAATCTCGGGGATTACTGTAACTTGCCTTTCGCGGGCATAAGCTACAATTTCTTTGATCTCCTGCTGGGTGTAAAAACCCCCATAAGGCAGGTGATCCTGGCCATTGAGTGAATCTGCATAATGACTGATCTGCGTACTTTCCCGAAAAGCACCCACAGTAGTCAACTTTGGATATTTTTTAATCTCTATCCGCCAGCCATGGTCTTCGGTCAGGTGCCAATGGTAGACATTCATTTTATATTTTGCCAGCATATCAATCTGGCTTTTGATAAAGGAGACAGGATAAATGTGGTACCCCACATCCTGCATGATTCCCCGGAAAGCATACCTGGGCTGGTCCTTAATCTCGGCACCTGTGACCATTAGTCCGTTCCCGGTATTTTCTATCATTTGCAGGAGCGTTTGCAGTCCATAGAATAACCCAGCTTCATCACCCCTGATCTCAACCCCCCGAGTATTTGACAATAAGGTATACGCCTCTGCTGCCATTTCCTGTGTTTTAACAAAGGAAATCACTGCGTTGCTGAGCTTCGTCACGCCTGGTTTAAAGGAAAGCTGCAGCCCATAATTCTTTTTCAGGTAATCTTGTAAGAGGGTCGCAGTCTTTTTACCAGCTTGGTCTGTATAGCCCAGCTTTGTTTGTGGAGAAAGCCTGAAACTGCCGCCACTAAGCTTAACTGCTGCAGGTGCCGGAATTACTTTTAACAAGCCGGTCTGACTTTGCGAACAGACCGACAGCGGAACCGATAGGATTAAAAAAAGGAAATACCTCAACATGATCAGTTTTTGCTTTAAATAGATTTACTAGACAAATTTTCCATAGCCTCTTTTACCGAACCATATTTTAACAAGCCCTGTTTAGCTTCTTCATAGTCGGTAAGGCCAATTTTGTCCATCAGCATCAAAACAGCACGGTCCAGGATCTTATCGTTGATCAACTTTACGTTGACCATGCTGTTGCCCTCTACACGTCCAAGACGGATCATGGTGGTGGTGGAAATCATGTCGAAGATCATCTTCTGCGCGGTACCGCATTTCATGCGTGTACTCCCCGTAATAAATTCAGGACCGGTGATCACTTCTACCGGAAAATCCGCCTGCGCGGCAATTCCAGAATCCGGGTTACTGACGATACAGCCTGTAGTGATTTGGTTTGCTCTGCATTTCTTTAAGCCTTCCAATACAAAAGGAGTACTGCCGCTTGCTGAAATGCCGATCACGATATCCATAGGCGACACCTGTGCTTCGCTCAGTTTTGTCCAAGCCTCGTTGACGTCGTCTTCGCACTCTTCAAGCGCTTCTGCCAGCTGAGCTATTCCGCCGGCCAAAATCACATTGACCCTTCCTTTTTCTATGCCGTAAGTTGTAGGCAGTTCAATCACATCCAAGACAGATAATCTGCCCCCGCTTCCAGCACCGATATAAAACATCCTGCCACCAGCGGCTAGCTTTGCGATGATCTGCTCAATCAACACATTAATTTGAGGTAAGGCAACCTTTATTGCGGCCGCTACCTTCGCATCTTCCTGGTTGATGTATTGCGTAAGCTCCTCAACTGATTTGGTTTCCAGGTGATCATATAACGATGCTTGTTCTGTAATTCTAGTCATTTGCATTTTATTATTGGTTTTACTTTTTTAAATCAGGATTTGCGGTATAAGCGTTTTTAATTTTATCAATGTATTTTTTATGAAGTTGCATAGAGACCGTTACCGGGTTGCCCTGTGGCTTGTCTGTATATTGTTCACGTCCATTTACCCAGTTCCATTCCCAATCTTTCATCCGTGTTTCAAACGCTTCCTGATCAAATGGTTTCCCTTGCTCCAGTGCTGTGCTGGTCTCGGCGATAAATGTTTGCCATCTTTT
Organism: Pedobacter sp. AK017; assembly: GCF_014200825.1. Classification (NCBI taxonomy): domain Bacteria; kingdom Pseudomonadati; phylum Bacteroidota; class Sphingobacteriia; order Sphingobacteriales; family Sphingobacteriaceae; genus Pedobacter; species Pedobacter sp. AK017. The sequence goes on along the minus strand of NZ_JACHCW010000015.1, from coordinate 100,350 downwards.
GCCGTAAAAACCATTGAACAACCCTGCCCATTGCTTGTTGGCATATTCGTGCAGCGATGCATCTTTACCACCCCAAAGGGTGATCAGGTCGCGGGCATTTTTTTCATATAAACGACTTTCTGATTCATTGGTTGCCCATTTTTTGGCATCATTTAACCATTTGCCCAACAGGAAATCTTTACGGGTACCCATTAGCTTGTCCATGTCTGCTATCAACGTTAAAAACTCTGCGGTATGTGCCCTGTAGGCAGTCAGGTTCTTATTCCTGAAATCCCTGGCGAACAGGCGCTGAAGCACTGTCGCGTAATTTGCGAGTACCTGGCGACCTACAGTAACGAGGTCAAATTGATAACAGTCGTTGTTTTTAAAGCGGCTTGATGCATTCAGCAAATGCGTCCAGGCTGGAACCAGTTTATCCCCATCGTAAGGCAAGTCTGTACCAGTCCAGTCCGCATGTTTCTCATGTGTAGGTCTGGCCGAGATGATGGTTTCATAGCTTCCTTCTTTTGCATATACCGTCTGGTGTAGGATCTGCCAGGCTTTTTCTGTTTGCGGGTCACGCTGGCCATACCGGCGTTGCGCATAGTTGACCAACCATGATTTGACGTCGATAACCTGATCGTTCCATACATGCTCCAGCATCAGCGAGTAAACTACTGGATTTTGTTCGATACCCTCGGGCACCAATCCAATGCCCGACAAGCGACCCCTGTTCGGGTCATGCACCATTTCTGCAGGTTCTCTGCCTATATAGTTAAGGTCGCCATAGAGCGGATTCCTACCACCAAAATTATGCAGCATACACCAAATCCATTTCTTGCCCCAGAAAGCCTCTGTTTTTGTCCAGATGGGTTGTTCATCCGCAAATAGATCCAGCATGATCAGGTTGTCATCAGGTACACCACTCAAGTAGTTTTTAACTACTTCCGGTTTCCAGAAGTCACGCTTATCCCAGAACATCCAGCCCTGCATTACCCAGATGGCCTCCGGATCCGCTTTAGCCATCCCTTTATACACGGCAGTGCCTATTTTTCTGACATATGCCGTGTCTGTATAAGGCAGGTACATTTCGTTAAAGGTATCCGCACCGTATAAATGATCTGTATTGCCAAAGGCTTTGTCTTGCTCTGCCATAAACTTATCGGCTATTTGTTGAAACAAGGGATCGTCAGGGTGAAGTACATAAGTGTCTGCAAACCTACCTTCCCAGTTCAGCCTATCTACCCTGGCATTCGGAAAACGTGCTTTAAATGTAGGTGGAACATGTCCACTGAAGGCAGGCAAAATAGGTTTCATCCCCAGTTCGCGCTCTCTGGCCAGGATTTTCTTTTGCAATTGTTCATGGCTTTCCATCCAGCTTTTAGGCAATGGGCCGTTCAATCCATCGATGTTACCGGCCCAGAACCACATGAAATAAGCCGGACCGGTAAAGAAAGCATCCATATCACGATCGCCAAAGCCCATGCCCCGGTATACGCGGTCCCATAGCGCATTCTGTCCTGTCATGGCCAGCGGCATGTTTACCCCGTTAAGGGCCATGAAGTCGATTTCCCACTCCCAACGTTGCCAATCCCACCAGGAAGAGGTATAGTTGAATGTACAATAATTGAAATAGTGTCTGTATTCGTGCGGGGTAACTTTACGCACTTTACCCGGCACCATTGGAAATGGTTTGGGTATGTTTAAGTTGGTGCCATTCCAGCTGATGTCGCAGTGCGCATAGTTTTTCAGCCAGTAGTTTAAGGCACTGGCTACAGAAATACCGGTGTTTCCTCTCAATACAATTTGATTTCCCCGGCTTTCCAGCTCAAAAATGTCTTTGCCATTGGCTGCTGGTAAATATTCTATAACAAACCGGTCTGCATGGTTAGGAAGAATCCGTTTGATCAGGTCGTAACTTGCTTTTTCATTTAATTTATTGTCAGTACTAGCATGCGCCAGTGTATGAGTAAAGGTAAGGGAGAGCAGAATAAAGATGGATAAAATTAGCTGCTTAAAATTTGGTCGCTTCATGTGTAATTATTTAGTGTTAGTGTAGGCAGTTGGAAATGCATTGTTCATTTTTTGATTATACTTGGCGTATAACGCTTTAGCCACTGTAACCGGGTTTCCTGTAGGTTTATCGGTATAAGCTTCATTTGCATTTACCCATTTCCATTCCCAGTCTTTTATGGTATTTTCAAACTTAATCTGATCAATTTCTTTTCCAGCACTGGCCTGCAGCCGTACTTCGTCAAAAAATTGCTGCCAGCGTGGTTTATAAAAGCCTTTCATCATACCGGCCCATTCTTTACAGGCGTATTCATGAATATTACAATCTTTGTCTAACCACAAAGTGATCAGGTCGCGGGCATTGCGTTCGAATAATTTTTTCTCTGCCGGATTATCGCCCAACGCTTTGGCGTTGTTGATCCATTTACCCAACAGAAAGTCTGATCTGGTACCCAGCAACTGATCGATATCGTCGATCAATTCCAAGAATTGAGCGCTCTTTTTGTTGAAGGCGGCCATATCCTTTTGTTTATACGAGCTGGCAAAATCCTGTTGCAGTACGTTGGCATAATTGGCAAGGACCTGTCGTGTAACATCTACCAGGTCATACTGAAATCCATCGCTTGATTTTAATTCGTCTGATGCAGTCAGCAGATACGACCAGGCCTTCATCAGTTCCTTACTGGAATATGGAATAGCTGTATAGGTCCAGACTGTTGCTGCGTCGAAGGTTGGTCTGCCCGTAATGATGGTATTGGTACCCCACCACGGCTGGTGACTGTAAACCGTATTTTTTAATACTTCCCAGGCTTTCTCAGCATTGCTGTTCTTCTTCCCATAACGGCGTTGCGCATAACCCTTTAACCAATTGTCTAAATCAATTGGTTTATCGTTCCATACGTGCTCCAGCATTAACGAATAGATAGCTGGGTTTTGTTCAATGCCCTCCATGGTCAACCCAATCCCGGACATTTTACCTCTTTGGTCGTTTTTTAATGCAGCTGCCGGATCATTCCCGATTCTGGACATATCGCCGAACATGCTGAGGCGCCCGCCGAAATTGTGCAGCATGCACCAGATCCACTTTTCGCCGTAAAAAGCATCTGTTCTGCTCCATACCGGATTTAATTCACTATTCAAATCCAGTACAATCAATTTATCCTGTGGTACGGCACTAAACAAGGCTTTCATTTGAGTAGGCTGCCAGAAGTTGGGTCGATCTAAAAACATCCAGCCTTGCATGATCCATACCGCCTGGGTGTCTACAGCGGCCATAGATTCATAAATCTTTTTGGCCATTCCGTTGAGGTAAGTAGAATCGTTACTTACCGGGGTCATTTCATTAAAGGTATCTGCGGAATACAAATGATCCGTTCCGAAAGTGTTGATTAACGCTGTGAGGAATTTTCTGCCGATTTCTTTAAACATCGGTGTTTCTGGGTTGAGTACATAAGCTGGCGCCACGTTAATGCCCCATTGCTGGGTGTTCACTTTTATATCCGGAAATTTATCTTTAAAAGAAGGAGGCACATGCCCGGTAAAAGAAGGCAGTATGGGTGTCATTCCCAGCGCACGCTCCCTGGCCAGAATCTTCTTCTGGAGAGCTTCCTGCTTATCCATAAAGTTTTTAGACATCGGGCCTCCCCAGGCATCCAGATTGCCCATCCAAAACCAGTTGGTATAGGCGGGTCCGCTAAAAAAAGCATCCATATCTTTATCGTTGAAGCCCATGCTACGATATACTTTATCCCAAATTGAATTTTGACCGGTCAGCGCTAATGGCATATTCACACCATTTAAAGCCATGAAATCAATTTCCCATTGCCAACGTTCCCAGTCCCACCAGGTCGCTGTATAGTTAAATGTGCAATAGTTAAAATAATGACGGTATTCATAGGGCGTCACCTTTCTTATTTTTTTGCTGACCATTGGAAAAGGTTTTGGAATATTGAGGTTGGTGCCATTCCAGGTGATTTCGCAATGCGCATAATTCTTGAGCCAATAGTTGAGCGCACTGGCAACAGCAACGCCATTGTTTCCACGAAGGACGATTTTACCAGCTTTGCTTTCCAACTCAAACACATCGCTGTCGTTTTCTTTAGTAACGTAGGCCACTTCAAATTTATGGGCGTAGGCAGGAAGGATTCTTTTGATCAGTTCATAGGCTGCTTCTTTATTTAATACATTTTGAGTGGTTTGCGCAGTGAGGCTGATTCCTGTCCCTATCAGCATCAAGGCTAGTAAATAATACTTTAGTCGTCTCATATTTCATTTGTGTGTGTGTATTTTTATAATTCAGGGCCAGCCTGGATGTCGCCGCTCGGAACCCCATTGGCGATTACAGGCCATCCCTCTACCCAACTGAGCTTATCGAGCATCAGCATTCTTCTGCTTGCACCGCTGGATACCTTAGGGTTCATTTTATCTATAGCATGGTAGAAGAGCCAGTCAGTCCCGTTTTTGTCGGTAATGATTTTAGCATTGTGTCCCGGACCTGCAAACTTGGAATTGCCCTGCAAGATCAGCGTACCATTTCCACGCTGCACAATGTTTTTACCTGCTTGATCCAAGTAAGGGCCAAGCAGATTTTCTGATCGTGCGACCCTGACGTTATAAGTGCTGGCAGCCCCATCGCAGCAGCTGCCTTTTGAGCCAAAAAAATAATAGTAGTTGCCTCTTTTGTGAATCATTACGGCTTCAAAATCCCCGGCAGCAATATTTGTTTTTTGATTGATGTCTTTTACGGCGTAGCCATCTGCAGTTAGCTCTACTGCATACGTTCCCTGAACGGTTTGTGAGCTATAACTACCGAAAAACAGATACTTTTTGCCATTTTCTTCGTAGTAATGCGGATCAATCGAGACAGGCACCCCTATCTCCTCACTAAAAAAAAGTTTTCCTTTGTCTACAAATGGCCCTGCAGGTGAATTGGCCACAGCCAGCCCAATGGCAGGATTGCGGTCTGCCCAAAGCGAGAAAGAATAGTACATATGGTACAGGTTGTTTACCCGCACCACATCTACTGCCCATAAACCGCCTTCGGCTTTCCATGCAGGTTTTGCCGTGAAAGCATTTCCAACCAGGGACCATCTCACCAGATCGAGTGAACGTACAACCGGTACAAGCCTGTTTCCTTTTCCATCGCCCCAATCATCTTCTGTTCCATAACCATAATACCAGCCATCTGTACCTTTTATGATGCTTGGATCTGCAAGTATTGGTTCAAATACAGGGTTTCTGTATTGTACTGGGTTGGCGCTGGGATCAGTTCCAGTTGGTTGCGGTTCCTGCGGCACATTTTTTTTGCCGCAGGTTACCATTAAAAGCCAGATCAAAGCCAGGAAAAACGGTATGGTTTTCATCTTTGCTATTTCTTTAAGGGCCAGAAACCGATTGGGTTGAAGCGGTAGCGCCATAAGTCGCCGTTGCTATCCAGCGCTAACAGGTCGTCACCAGATGCGAATACATTTACATACATATCCCAGCCATTACCCACTTTTCTTCTGGAGCCAAATACACCGCTATCTGATAAAGGGATCTGGTACATATCTCCACCTGGCTCAATCGCGATCAGGGAATTTTGGTAAGCGAAAACCTGTTTGTAATCGTTCCATTTGGTACCGATTTTTTTAATTCTGCCAAAATCAAAGTTGCCGGCAACATCCAGGGGATACATGGTCATATCGCCAGCGCCGTCTACGCCAAGTAAAAGCCCTTTGAACGGAATGATTTTAGTAAATATCCCCCAGCCCTGACCGATCGATTTACTGCCGCCGAAAGCTCCCGATTTGCTTATGGCATATTGGCTGATGTCCTGTCCGCCGCTTGCCCATCTGGCAATCAGCCGGTCGCCACCGAAATAAAAGATCATATTGAAGATGTTCCATCCCACACCAATTTGTGCTGGTGTACCAAAGGTGCCGTTTACATTTACCGGATAAAGCAATAAGTTGCCATCAGCATTTTTTATGATCAGCTTTCCATCAAAATCAAGCATGATGTTTCCAACGCCTGCAGTACCCAAGGCAAGCGTTTTTTCACGCGGCACCTCGCCCGGTGCATAAGAACCCGCAATCAGGTAATAAGTGGTGGCCAGACTTTCGTTCAGCGTTCCTTCTCCGGTTTGCTTAGTCACGGTAACAGGCAAGAGATAAGTTTCAAAAGGATTTAAAAAGCCTTTTGTTTTGATCGACAGGTTTAACCTGCCTGTTGACTGCCCACCAGCCGGAATAACGGAAGTAAGGGCCTCGAGCACATAACTACCCTGAGGCATAAGCTGATAATTGGTACTGTTTTGCTGATTGTAAGCCGTAACTTTTTCCGGCATGACAGTAAAACCTACTGTAATGTTACCGGTTGCTGGTTTGGGGCCCCCAAGAAATGCACTATATACAAAGGAGGTGTCCTTATCGACAATACTTACAGAACGGACTTCAACCGGGTTGGCAGCTTGCGGCATATATACCTTTTTCAACTGCTCTGCCTGAGGAAGATCCAGATCAACTTTGACGTCTTTACTACATGCTGCCAGCATCATTAAAATGCCTATCGACGCAGCTAATTTAATTTTTTTCATGTTGTTGGTTTTATGAGTAGCTACCATCCTGGATTTTGTATAATATTTGGTGCCTTATCCACTTCACCCTGTGGCAATGGGAACAGGTAATGTTTTGGACCCTGGAAAACCCTTGTTTCGACCAGTGTCCTGATGTAATAACTTTCATCTGTCAGAGAACTTCCGGCGGTTATGTTCATCCCATATACCGGTTTGCTGTCTGTAGTTGCTGCGATTTTCCAACGGTGTGTATCGAAATACCGGTGTGTTTCATAGGCCAGTTCAATCCTCCGTTCATGACGGATCCTGGCGCGCATGTCATCTTTTAACAGGCCTGCTGGCAGTGATGGCATCCCGGCGCGGTTTCGTATGGCGTTCATATAGGTGTACACATCGGCGACAGGCCCTTTAGATTCGTTAAGGGCTTCGGCATAGTTGAGATAAATTTCACCCAGACGGTAATAGATCCACGTTTTCAATGAAAATTTCCCTTGAGATATAATTACAGATGGGTCTGCAAATTTTTTCAACAGATAACCGGTTGTATTGTAGTCACGGCCTGCTGTATTTTTGCCATCTGCACCCGATGTCCAGAACTGCAACTGTCTGTTGACAAATACTGAACCATTGAAATTAACGGTAGCGTAAAACCTCGGATCGCGGTTGATGTACATATTTCTTACACCGGCAGCCCATCTGTTCGGACTTGATGTTGTGCTGAACCCTGTTTCTACATAGCCTGATGTGCTATTGATGATTGGTGCACCGTTGGCATTGTAACCGGTAATCGGGGTTTCGCCGTTGGCCATTTCATAAGCATCTACCTGGCCCTGGGTTGGGTTCCATCCATTCCATCCCCCTAAGCTTCCGGGAAAGGAGCATTTTTCCATCCAGCCATCTCTACCTGAATTGCGTGCAAACAGTACTTCGGAGTTGTTATTTTCGATAAATAGCTGCTGATAATTCTTTACCGGATCAGTTGGATAAGCGCGAAAGAGCTTATAACCGGCTTCTTCACATTTGTCTATGCATTCTTTTGCTGCAACTGCTGCCCGCTCCCATTTGGCATCCTCATACTGCAGGGGAAAAAGTTGTGTGCCGGCATTGTCTTTAAAGTTGGCATAGTCCGGGTTTCCGTTCCAAAGCGGACTGGCGTTATAAAGCAATACTCTGGACTTCATTGCCAGGGCAGCGGCACCAGTTGGGCGACCAAGTTCACGTAAATCTGATCGGGTCATGGGCAACACTGCAGCTGCAGCATCACATTGACTTACCACAAACTCTATGCATTCTTGCAAGGGTTTGCGTCGGATTGAATTGAAGTCTTCATCTACACTCAACGCCTTATCCAAAATGGGAACTGCCCCATAGATCCGCATTAACTGGAAATGATAAAATGCCCGAAGGTATATGGCCTCAGCTATCCAGATGTTTTTTTGTTGCTGTGTAAAATCAGCATCCACCGGCGTTAGTTCAATGTATTTCAGAAATACATTTGCCTTTCTAATACCTTCGTACATATTTTTCCAGATCTGCCCGGCCACATTAAAGCTGTTCCAGGATCCTTTGTTCATTAATTTTCCAAACTTTTCCGGCCAGGGGATATTGAGCTCATCCGAGGCTACGACAAAAGGGTTGATGTCTGCCATGTCAGTGAAATAAATTTCGTTGGGCAAGCCAGCATAGATATCTGTCAAAAATGATTCTGCATAGTTTCGTTTTTGAAAGGCTTCCTCAATGGTAATGTCTTCTTCCGGTGTTTTTTCCAGAAAATCTTTGCGGCAGGAGGTTACCGTTAAAATTGACAGCATCAATAGCGTGCTGAATATATATTTGTAGTTCATGCTAATTGCTTTAATGGTGATAAATTATTTGAAGTCAATTTGTAGTCCGGCGTTGAAAGATCGCTGCAAAGGATAGCCACCAGTACCATCGTTTGATTCCGGATCGATGATCTTAATGTGGTCCCAGGTATATAAATTGACCGCGTTTATGAATAACCTCATATTTGATACGCCAATTTTATTGTTGAAGCGTTTTGGTAAGGAGTAACCGATCTCCGCATTACGTAACCTCAGGTAATCGCCATTGCGCATGTACAAGGTTGAATTGACAAAATTGTTTGGGTTGTTACCCTCATCAATTGCAGGATATAGTGCGTTGTTCCTGTTTTCTGGAGTCCAACGATTGTCGTAATACTCGGTCAGCACATTGTTTACCCCTGCGCCATCAAAGAATGGCCACATGGAAGTTCCGCTCAACATCAGACTTGTTTGTGCTGCGCCTGTAAAATATACACTGGCATCGAAGCCTTTGTAAGCCACAGTACCACCAAAGCCAAAGGTCATTTGCGGCAACCGCGCATAGCCGATTGGGATCCGATCGTTTGCATCAATTAGTCCATCACCATCAATGTCTTTATATTTAACATCTCCTACCCTTGGCCTGGAAAATGTTTGCCTTGGGCTGGTTTCAATTTCGTCCAGACTGGAGAAGAAGCCTTCTGCTACAAAACCCAGGGGCTGTAGTAACGGGAGGCCTTTGCCAGATAAGTAAGCATATTTCCGGCTGGGTTCATCGTTTTCGACGATGGTATTTCTGGCCCAGGTAAAGTTTGTTCTGAGAGAATAAAAAAGGCCTTTGCTGGTTGTATTTTTGATTTCCAATAAACCATCAATACCCTTATTTTTGATCCGGCCGAGGTTGCCATAAGGAATAGACCAGGGGAAGAAACCTGCAAAATCAGGTACTGTACCTCTTCTAAGTAAGATGTCTTTTCTATCTTCATTAAAAGCATCAACTTGCAGGGTAATTCTGTCTTTAAATAAACCCAGATCTATACCAATGTTGTTTTTGGTGGCCCTTTCCCAGGTTACATTCGGATTTCCGATCGCCTCTTCTTCCATTCCGTTAAACAATTGCTGATCGGCTCCGAAAAGATAAGACTGTCCGTTGGTCCGGATTGTGCTCAGGAATAAGAAACGTTGGGAAATATTGTCATTTCCTACTAAACCTCTTGAAGCTCTTATTTTCAGGTTACTTACAAAATTCACTTTCCAGAACTTTTCGTTGGAGACTACCCAGCCTGCAGAAGCAGCAGGAAAAAATCCATATTTCTTACCGTCAGGGAAGTTTTCTGAACCGTTATAACCAAAATTGAATTCTACCAAATAACGATTGTCATAATTATAGGTGGTTCTACCGGAAAGGCCTCTTCTGCGATAGGGCAGGTTTGCAACAGAAGTACCGGCAGACAGATCGACGTAATCACGCTCATTTAGCAGGAGCATGGAAGTTACGCTATGTTTACCGAACGATCGCTCGTAATTGATCTGCGCTTCGGTATATATGGCGCGGTTGCTGTATCCCCCCACACCATAACCAAGCGGTTGTTCTTCCTGAAATGGCGTGCTGTAAAGGTCTTTACCGCTTATCGGATCTTTACCGAGATAACGTTTCACAAGAAAAGCTTTTCTTCTGGGATTATCCGTTTGCGTGTAACGATCATAGGCAAACAATGCCCTGAGTGAAAGTCCTTTCGTTGTAAAAGAGGACAAGTCCCATTTCATGGCGAAAGTACCTTGCAGGTTGAGGCGGTCCTGAGTTGTATAGCCTGACTGGGTTGCCCTGGCCCAAGGATTCCATCCTAAATAAGTTGCTGCGCCGCCAGGCGTGCCGTCTGGGTTGGTTACCGGATAAGCGATGGGCGAAATGACTTTTAGTGCATTGAAAATATCTGGCGCAGACCATCCCGGATAATTACCTTTGTGGATGATACCACCAATTCCCAATTGCATGTACAAACTTTTTGAGAGGTTGATGTCCACGTTACTACGAAAATTATACCGTTTTATGTTGGCGTTGGTATTGTAGGGATTGTTATTGTCTTGTTTATAGATTCCGTCCTGCAAGGTAAAACCTACGTTGGTATAGTATTTAATGACATCACTACCTCCTGTTACGCTGAGGTTTTGAATGGTTTGCCAGGTATCTTTTTTTAATACGGCATCGGTCCAGTTGGAATTCGGATACAGGTAAGGATCTGATCCATCTTTGAATTTCCGTATTTCCTCATCACTCCAGGTTGGTGAATTTCCGGAGTTGATGCGCGCCTCATTCATTAACGAAGCATATTGCCCGGCATCGATGTATTCCGGTAAACGCATGGCATGAAGTGCTGCCGCCTCTGACCTGAAGGTGACAGCCGGCTTACCCACTGAACCACGTTTGGTAGTCAACAAAATTACGCCGTTAGCTCCCCTTACGCCGTAAACTGCAGTTGCAGAGGCATCTTTGAGGATAGTGAAGCTTTCAATCTCTTGCGCATTGATCTGGTTCATATCACGTTCTACACCGTCTATCAACACCAATGGCGCATTTTGACCAAACGTAGAAAGGCCGCGGATGTAGATGGCAGCCGCATCATATCCAGGCTCTCCGGTAGCCTGCCTGGTAATAATACCCGGGAGCTTACCTGCTATCGCATTAGATAAGGAGGGAGTGGATACTTTCTGCATTTCAGATACGGAAATGGTACTGATCGCGCCTGTTACAGAAACCTTTTTCTGCGTTCCGTAACCAACAATGGCAACTTCGTCCAGGTTTTCTTTAGACCTTGGAATCATTTGGATGGTGACAAATCCGGTAACGCCAGCACTGATCGTCTGGGTTTTGTAGCCGATATAAGAGAACTGTATGGAATCCTTTTCACTTTTAACGCTCAGGGTAAAATCCCCTTCTGCATTTGTGATGGCTCCACCAGTTCCGCCTTTAATTTTAACGGATACACCAATTAGTGGCAGTTTATTCTCGTCGATTACTTTACCTGTTATTAGCTTAGCGCGTGCTTCCTGGTAAAAGAAGTCTTCTGCTTTTGCCTCAGTAATCATCAATAGCAAAAACATAATTTGTAAAATTCTATACATATAGCTTGGTTAGTTGGTTTCCATCAAAAACGCAAATCGGCATTGAAAAGCGATACAATTGAGTCTATTCTATATCGAATTGCTTTTTTTTGCTAATTTTATGCGTTTACATCACAAATATAACCGCAAAAAGTTAGCATACAACATTTTTTTAAAAAAAATATTAATCTTTAAAACCTGTAGTATAGCATCATATACCATATATGAAACCATTATTCCGCCTTAGCCTCATCACAACACGTTAAAACCGCAAAAACGCAAAAAAAATGAAAGGTGTTGCAGTGGAAAATGGATAATCAAAAAATATATTAACTTTACCTTAAATCTAAAACCCTTACATAAAGATGCGTAAAGACGAAAGGCACAAACTAATCATGCGAGAGATTAACCTTCACAATAAGGTTTTGTCAACAGATCTGAGCGCATTATTGAATATCTCAGATGATACGGTTAGACGGGACCTGAAAGAACTTGCAGAGGGTGGAAAATTATTGAAAGTTCATGGAGGTGCCGCAAGTAAATCCTTTGTAGCTCCCTTCAATACGTTAAATGAAGTGTATGCAATAAATGAAAAAAGGGCAATTGCAGAAAAAACATTAAAAATTATAAAGAATGATATGGTCATTCTTACCGAGGGCGGCACCACGATACTTGAATTTGCTAAAATGATTCCTGAAAGTTTGAAGGTAACTTTTTTTACGATAAGTCCACAAGTAGCCATCACTTTATCCGACCATCACAACCTGGAGGTGATTACTATTGGCGGCAAACTCAACAAAAACGCAAACCTGCATATCGGAGCAAGTGTAATTAACCAGCTGGTAGATATTAAGGTAGACCTGTGTTTATTAGGCGCAAATGCATTTTCGGCGGAAGAAGGACTTACAGATATGGATTGGGATATTGTACAGGTGAAAAAAGCGATTATCAGAGCTTCAAAAAGAACCGCTGTACTAAGCATTTCGGAAAAATTGAATACTGCACAGCGAATTAGGATCTGCGATCCGAATCATATTAATTATCTCATTACTGAATTACCCGCCGAAAGTCCGTTGTTAAAAAATTACAAAAATGATTACTTGAACTTACTTTAACCTTCCAGTTAAAACATAGCATTGTGATGAAACCTGTCTAAAATGCCATCCTATTGTTTTTCTATTGTTTAACTATTTTAAACGCTGTCCTTCTATTCAACTGATGAGCAGACTCCGAACATTTCACTCCATTAGAGCAGTTATTCAACAGCTCGCTTTCGCCATAGCCTTTTGCAGTGATTCTGTTTTTCTCAATTCCACGATCAATGATGTATTGAACTGCTGAGTTTGCCCTCCGCTGAGACAGCCAATGATTATATTGATCATTCCCCCTACTGTCAGTATGCGATCCAAGTTCAATCCAGATTGTTGGATTGTCTTTCATAATCTTTACAAGTTTATCCAGTTCAACCGCTGCATCTGGCCGAATATTCGATTTATCAAAATCATAGTAAATATTCTCTATCTTAATTGCTTTTTCCAATTCAATTTTCTCTAAATAAAGATCTTTCTTAATCTCAGCAGAAGCCGTTAAATTTATTGTTGTAAGTGATGCAACATCAGCCCTATAATTGCTTTTTTCTCCAATCAAATTGTAATTAGATTCCTTATCCAGATTAAAACTAAAATTACCGGTTTGATCAGTTTGTACTTTCAGCGTTTGACCATTGATTTTATAAAGGGTAACTATAGCATTTACTAATGGCTGGTTATTCGCCCTGTCAAACACGCTACCGATCAATTTGAGGGCAAAGTTTTGATGCTCCGTAAAACTATAAATATCATCGCTGCCAACCCCACCTGTTCTATTTGAGGTAAAATATCCAGTTAAGGGCGAAGTTTTTAAATACGAAAAATCATCTTGTGGAGAATTTGTTGGATAACCCAGGTTTTTCGGCCCGGCAATTCTTCCAGTTAATAACTTAGCCTTAAATACATCCAGTCCTCCCATTCCTATCCGACCATCAGTGCTAAAATATAGGTTATTCTCATTATCCAATATGGGCGTGCGTTCATTGCCTTTGGTGTTAATTTCCCTTAAATTTACAGGCAATCCCCAGTCCCCGGCATCAGTGCGCTGACACATGTAAATATCTGTTCCCCCAAGTCCGTTTGGCATGTTGGATACGAAATAAAGACGATTTCCATCTGAAGTAATAAATGGATCCCCAACCGAGTAATCATCTACCTTATTATATTTAAAAGGAAGAGGATTTGTCCATTTTCCATCTGCATTTTTTGTACTCGAATAAATCTCTAAATTAACGGTAGCCAATTTCCCTTTAACATAAACCGGCTTTTTAGGCACCTTACTTACGGTAAAAAAAACCTCATTCCCATCTTTATTGAAACTTGCCGGTCCAACATGATAATCTGTATTTGCATTTAAATTGAAACTAAAAATGTCGTCCTGATTTTCATCTTTTCTATACAGCTTTAAATAATGATTTCCTGTCCACCCATAAACAGTTCGGTCGGGCCTTTTAGCTCCATCGAACTTTAAGAACGGTCTATTCCCCGATAAGTTATCAGCTGATGTATTTCCACGATCTGAAGAAAAAACAATACTATTGCCATACACTGTAGCCCCCCAGTCTGACTGAGACGTATTGAGTGCCTTTTCATTGGTGATGGCCATTGCTGTAGGGTTTTTCATCCAAAACCCAGCCGAATCGCAGCTCAACAGCCAAAGATTTTGTTCTTTTGGATCAACATCCTTGTTTAATTCAGCATACTTCTGATATTGCACTTTTGCTTCAGCATATTTCGAATTTTGTTGTAACGCTTTGGCGTAATGGAGAACATTTTCCGGATTGGTGTTCGACATTCCCGCAGCGATTACATACCAGCTTTCAGCTTGTCTGTAATTGTTCTGATAGCTATAAGCCTGAGCCAGACGTTCGGCTGCGTGTAAGGTCGGTTTCTTTTTATAAGCCAGCTCATACAAATCAATCGCTTTATTGAAATTAAAAAGCTCATACTGTTTATCAGCCTCAAGCCTTGCATATTGAGCTAGTACCGTAGTTTGATAAGCGAACAATACGGTAATAACAAGAATTAATCTGTAAATATTTTTTTTCATATTTTTTCCTCCTCAGGGATTTAAATTACATTTAGCGCTAAGCAGAAACTAAAAATATCTCGGCGTACGCATTCTTGTATATCTTTTATTGAAGAAATAGCTTATAGAGATTTCATGAGTACCTGCACTATAACCTTGAAGTGGACCAATAGAAAAATCATATGCATAACCTATTCTAAAGTTTTCCGTTGGTAAAAATTGTACCGCTGCGACTACTGAATTCAGCTGACTCAAGCTCTTTTGCAGGTAATCTTTATTGTACAACTTCACGCCGGTACGATAGGAACCTCCGAGCCAAAACTTACTTTCTAAAATCACAAATGCATTTAAATCCAAACTGGTTGGGCCTCCCCTGTCATCCTTAAGCAGAAAGGATGGTTTTAACAGTACACCCTCGTTTAAGGGCAACAGTACACCCGCAGTTAAATAATAATGTGGCTTTGGCTGTGGGATAAATGCATAACGATCAATATCAATATATTGAGAGATCAGATTATCTGCTGAAAGACCCGCATAAAAACGATCATTCGAAAAATAAACACCTGCTCTTGCGTCGGGCAGAATTGTACTTTGAACCCCTACTGGCTGATACACTTCAGGATCGTTGGGATTTAACCTGGCTCCATCAATCCCCAGTTGAATAGCGCCGAAACCAAGACCGAACGCTAATCTTGCAGAGCCATCATCATTCATGCGTATTCTATAGGCGTAATTGCCAAACACAGATTCATTGCGCTGAGCACCTAAATGGTCGCTTGAAATCTGTAGTGCTAGTCCGACATTTCCATCATTAGCAATAGCATCAACCGCTAACGACATGGTTTTAGGAGCACCTGTAATACCCGTCCATTGATTTCGATAAAATGCATGAACATTTAATTGCTCTCTGTATCCGGCATAAGCTGGGTTAATATAAATTCCATTGAACATATACTGGCTGAACTGCGCGTCCTGCTGCCCTTTAACCAAATTGGAGAATAAAAGTAGCCCGGTAATTATCTGTAGTATTCTTTTCATGTTTTTCACCCGCTTGAAACTAATTTTTAAACGCCCTGATTAAGGTGATATACCCTTTAAATGTCTGCCAGTCACTTCCGGTACCTTCTTTCACACGAAGGACGTAATAGTAGGTACCCTCGTTCAATCCTTCTCCGATCCAATCATTTCGATAATTATCAGATTTATAAACCTGGTTGCCCCAACGATTTACAATAATCAGATCGTTCTGGGTAAACAGTTCTAACCCCCGTATTTCAAAAGTATCGTTGTTCCCATCGCCATTAGGTGTGAAAAGGTTTGGAACAAATAATGATCCGCCTGAAGCAGACAGCTTGGTAAAGAAACTTCCATTAGCTGCAACATCAGTAGAAATCTCTATATCATTTCGGGTATGCAGCCCCTGAGAGGGATTTAAACCCTTTAAAAGTTCCCATTTCTCTCCGGTAACATAGCGGGAAATCGCTGCATTTTGGTCCTTAAAAAGATTGCCATTGGTAATACTATTGTGTTGCAAGGTCATAGCTACTGTTGTTGCAGGTAAACCGTAAATGTGCCATACGCGATCCATACCTGTTGACAGATTTTTAATTGCTTTACCTGCATGCGCATAATCCTGCACACTTACATATAGCTTACTTGCTTTTTGAGGGGTCAATGTTGCTGGTGTATAATCGCCTTCGGAAATACCTACTGGAAAAACAAAAGGATCTTTACCATCATATTCTTTAATCATGTGGCCAACAATACTATTGCCGGTTACCACCATACGATCCTTACTGTAACCGGTAATCTTCCCGCTATTGTTGAAAGCTAAATTCTGACCATTTAAAATTACATCGGCACCATTTACCGTAAGATCCAAAGTTGCCCCGATATTTAAGGCAGCCGAAAGAGGCCCACCCGGATTAGCAGTTCCAAAACCTGGGTCACTAACATCATTCAGCATGATATTATCAGGATTACGATGTTCAAGCAAAAGATTAATAAAGTCAGCATTGTTTCCATCAATATGACTTGGGCCCGACGCCATTGAAGTATAAAATGGATTGTCGCCTGGATTGTAAATCACAATTTTACCGGAGCCCTTAAAAGTAGCCCCCGGTGCAATCCAGATATACTTACTGTAAATTTCTAATGTACCATCAATTTGCCAAACTGCGTTAGGACCAAAATAAGTACCCTCACTAAAACGCTGTTCCGCTGTTCCGGCAGAAACTGTAACAATTGAATTATCAACAGTCATACTTCCAGATCCGTTTTGAGCAGCTACCTGAAATTGTATGCCAAATAGCAGGCTAAAAAAAAGGATAATTTGGTATCTATAGTTTTTCATTTTCTAGCTCCGTTCGTTTTCAGTGATATAAGCACTATTTATTATTTTTCTACAAACTTAGTTACTCAACAGGAATAGCAACAATATCGAATTGATCAGCTACATATCCTCCGAAAGTAGCACTAACACCATTTGCATCATTAGCAAAAAGCTGTGCCACCAAATTAACCCCATAAGTACCTGGATTTAAAACTATTGTTCTAGAGCTGCCATTAGTATAATACCCATTTGCTCCGCCTGAAGCAGTGGCCGTAAAGGGGAATGAGTTTGATTGAATTAGGCCGCCCACTGTAAAAGGGGTTCCACTTGGAAGTGCTTGCCATACTAATTGAGCACGAATATTTTTAGGCAATCCATCAGTTATTGGATTTCCATTGCTACTAGAAATAGAACCAACACCAAGGTTATAAGAAAAGGTGACAGCAGATTTTCTGGTGATGGTGAATGTTTTTGTTGCCATAACCGTTGATGTAGTACCAGCACCATTGGTGGAAATTGTAACTGGAGTTGTTGTAATGGCATCTATGCCGTCTCCTCCCACTAATACTTGGCTATAGCTTGGGCTAACTGTTTTTAAAACGCCGTCTGCATCAGCTACCACTACCTTGTCTGTTGCGGTATTTCCTGCCAGGCCGTTAATATCTCTAATTCGAACATTTCCAGATCCAACATCAAATTGTTCTGAAGGAGCATCGAAGGCGGTAGCTATACCCACTAAACCCTCACCTGTAATACGCATTCTTTCGGCTCCCGAAGTATTGCCACCTGCACTTGTTGAAAATACTATCGGTGCTGGATCTGTTGTCAAGTGGGTAGTTATCAACAGTTGCTGAACTCCCGCCCCGGCAGCTGTTAAATTAATCTGACCAATTGGAAAAGACTGGATATCAAAACGATTATAAGTAGGTCCTGAGCCTGAACTCAAATACATATCTGCTTCATTAGTATCTTTTGCTACAATGCCAATACGACCATTATTGTCAAAAAAAATATCTCTTTCTGGTGCAGTAAACCTAAGGCTATTTCCCGCTAAATTTACTACTCTGCTATTTGTTAGCGAACCATTTGCATTGTATATATTGACAAAAGATGATGGAGAAATTGATCTTAATACACCTGTAACTGGATCTGTAACAACAAGATTATCGCTATTTGAACCAGTTTGTAGGCCTTTAACAGCTAAAGTATTAGTAGCATCTGTTACTATATCAGTTGCTTTAATTAAGCCTCCACCTAACTGGATATTATCTGCAGTTTTAGTTAAACCATTATCCGCAGTTACGGTTGCTGTAGTTCCAGCAGGACCCTGAGGACCAGTAGCTCCTGCTGGACCTTTTAATGTTCCACCGTCTAAAGCCCAGGTACCACCTGTTTTGGTATAGGTTAAACCGGTTGTCGTATCTACATACGTATCGCCATCAACACCTGTCCCAGCTCCAGGAACTGTCGTTCCACTTAGCATCGATTTACCATTTGTTCCATTGATACCGTTGGTACCTGCTGCTCCTTGCGGACCACGGATATTGCCGTTAGATACCCAAGTAGTACCATTATAAACATAAATCTCACCTGTAGTTGTATTAATGAACGTATCTCCATTAGTGCCAGTAGCTGGCAAAGTTGTACCGCTGCTTACCGATTTTCCATCAACACCGTTGGTACCATTCGTGCCTGCTGCTCCTTGCGGACCGCGGATATTGCCGCTAGACACCCAAGTAGTGCCATTATAAACATAAGTCTCACCTGTAGTTGTATTAATGAACGTATCTCCATTAGTACCCGTAGCTGGCAAAGTTGTACCGCTGGTTACCGATTTACCATCAGCCCCATTGGTACCATTAGTTCCTGCTGCTCCTTGTGGACCACGGATATTGCCGTTAGATACCCAAGTGGTACCATTATAAACATAAGTCTCACCTGTAGTCGTATTAATGAACGTATCTCCATTAGTGCCGGTAGCTGGCAAAGTTGTACCGCTGGTTACCGATTTACCATCAACCCCATTGGTACCGTTGGTACCATTAGTTCCTGCAGGACCAGCTACACCCTGAACACCTTGAGTACCCTGAGGGCCACGGATATTACCTGCAACCATCCAACTGGTTCCATTATAAGTATATACATCACCTGTGGTTGTATCGATATAGGTATCGCCATTGCCACCCGTACCTGTTGGAGCACCAGCACCGCTGGTTACAGAAGTACCATTCGTACCGTTGGTACCTGCTGTTCCTTGTGGACCGCGAATATTGCCGTTAGATACCCAAGTAGTACCATTATAAATATAAGTCTCACCTGTAGTTGTATTAATGAACGTATCTCCATTAGTGCCAGTAGCTGGCAAAGTTGTACCGCTAGTTACGGAAGTACCGTTGGTACCGTTCGTGCCATTGGTTCCGTTGGTACCTGCTGCTCCTTGTGGACCGCGGATATTGCCGTTAGACACCCAAGTAGTACCATTATAAACATAGGTTTCACCAGTAGTTGTATTAATGAACGTATCTCCATTAGTGCCGGTAGCTGGCAAAGTTGTACCACTGGTTACCGATTTACCATCAACACCGTTGGTACCATTGGTACCATTAGTTCCTGCAGTACCAGCTACACCCTGAACACCTTGAATGCCCTGAGCACCCTGCGGACCGCGGATATTGCCGTTAGACACCCAAGTAGTACCATTATAAACATAGGTTTCACCAGTAGTTGTATTAATGAACGTATCTCCATTAGTGCCG
>NZ_JACHCW010000015.1:0-80596 GCF_014200825.1 Pedobacter sp. AK017 | reverse complement strand
CGGTAGCTGGCAAAGTTGTACCACTGGTTACCGATTTACCATCAACACCGTTGGTACCATTGGTACCATTAGTTCCTGCAGGACCCGCGATACCTTGAGTACCCTGAGGACCGCGGATATTACCATTAGATACCCAAGTAGTACCATTATAAACATAAGTCTCACCTGTAGTCGTATTAATGAACGTATCTCCATTAGTACCCGTAGCTGGCAAAGCTGTACCGCTGGTTACCGATTTACCATCAACACCGTTGGTACCATTGGTGCCATTAGTTCCTGCAGGACCAGCTACACCTTGAATACCTTGAGTACCCTGAGGACCGCGGATATTACCATTAGATACCCAAGTAGTACCATTATAAACATAAGTCTCACCTGTAGTTGTATTAATGAACGTATCTCCATTAGTGCCAGTAGCTGGCAAAGTTGTACCGCTGGTTACCGATTTACCATCAACACCGTTGGTACCATTGGCGCCAGCAGGACCCTGAATACCTTGAGCGCCCTGAGGGCCACGGATATTACCCGTAACTGTCCAACTGGTTCCATTATAAGTATATACATCACCTGTGGTCGTATTGATATAGGTATCGCCTGTAGCTCCTGTGCCCGTTGGGGCAGTAGTGCCACTGTTTACCGATTTACCATCAACCCCGTTTGTACCGTTAGTACCTTTAATATTTGTCCAGCTATTTGTTGTTGGATTAAAAACCCAGGTTCCACTATCATTAGTTACAATAGTAACTCCAGCTCCTGGTCCGCCAACTGTGCCTGGGGTGCCGGGACTTCCAGTTTTTCCGGGTTGATTTTCAACAAGAATAGAATTTGAACTTCGTACAAACACCCATTTTGTGCCATCATTATAATAAATTCCCGGCACAACATCATTAACGTTTGAGGTATTGTAAACCATCATACCCGCAACATGGGCCGTAAGCGGTGACGCCTCAGTTGTACGAGTTAATTCAACCCGCGTATGAAGTATACCTTTATTCTTACTTTCCAGCTCTAACAATGCATCCTTATTAGGCAAATTGCTGCCCGATACTGTACCATCTTTTACTTTCTGCTGAGCTGAGGCCATTGTGTAGAATCCAAGTATTAAACCGGTCCACATCACTTTTTTAATGGCACTGCCTATACGGTGATTAAAATGTTGTTTAAAACTATTGGTTTTATACACTATGCCTGGATTGAAGTCCTCTTCAGCTAACAAACCAGGGATTCTTTTTTGATAAGCATGTCTTTTTTCCGTAGACAGCAGAGATCGTAATTTTATCTTCATAAAAAGGGATGATTGATGAACGTTTTAGACAACTATGGTTAACTATTGTATAGTTTTAGTTAACTAAAGTTAACATCAATGCATCGGGTGAAAGAAGTAAGGTATAAATTATGACAATATAATGTTATAATTACTTAATAAAATAGCAAAAATATGTCATACTTTAAAAACAAGTATCAAGGTATTCCTTCAATCACCCCAAGAATAAAGTAGAAGAAAGTGTAATAATTTATCTAAAAAAATCGTTCCAGTTTAGCAAATAAGAAAATAAGTAACAATAATTTGTTATTGCATAATATATAAATGACATCATTTAGCTATTAAAGCCTCCGCATCTCAGTTACAACAATCCAATCGCTTACTTTTGCTATATTAGAATTATTTATGAGAAAAACTCAAGCAATTGCAATTGTCTTTGACGACCACCTTTTATTTGCAGATTCCTTTTCAGCACTTATTGAGCGGCTGGATCTTTTCCGTTCAGTACACACAATTAGCGAAGAACGGGAATTAATTTCTTTTTTAATTAAGCATTCTGAGTCGCCCATTTACCTATTCTTAGACTATTACCTAAAAGACAAAAATGGTTTGCCATTAATTAACGAGGCCAGACGGTTAAACAAGCACATTACAATTATTGTAATTAGCTCAGTCATCAGTCCCACTATAATTACAAATATTATGGACTACAATCCTGATGGTTTTGTAAGCAAATCATCAGGCTTTAATGCCATAGTTGAATGCCTTAACATCATAAGCCAGGGCAAGCAATATGTTTCTCCTACAATCAGTGATATTGCCGCGAGCACAAACTCAACAATAAAATTACCATTCACAGCGCGAGAACTGGAAGTTCTTCATTATTTTGCACGCGGATTATCAATTGCCCAAACTGCTGAACAAACACACCTAAGCAAACATACAATTGTTGCGCATCGCCGCAAGATGATGGCGAAGGTAAAAGTCAATTCTATAACAGAACTGTTGTTTTACGCGCGCAAGCAGGAGTTAATCTGAGTATAACTCCGTATTTACCATGAACGCCAAATGCTGCCAGTCAAAAAAACAGTTGGCCAACCCAAAACAGATGCTCAAAAAGAATTTAACAAACTAGACAATAACCTATTGTATCTTATTCTAATTGGTTTTTATAAAGGGGTGCTGCATATAAATAATAATCAGATTGAGTAAAAGAAAAGGCAACTCTATGATCATCCCTTTCATATCTTTATCTAAAAGATGTAAACATATAATCAGTAGAATTCCGGCTGCCATTAAAAAATTTCCCCAAAGAAATGTTTTAGGGTAAAGTATCAGCAATGCGCTAACCATCGTGACGGCTCCGTTCATCATCAACCCGGTTCTGCTGAAACTCCATTTGCTAAACATTTCTACCATTTCCGATTTTCCTATGAACATAGCCCAGCCTTGCTTCAATCCCATAAAAACGGCAATAACAATAAGTATTGAATTGAAAATTTTCACAATCATGATTTTTAATTTAAAAAAAGAAAGTCAGCATAAGCTGACCTTCTAAAGCTACTATCTTGTTGTATAACCGCCATTTGCAAAAATGGTTTGTCCCGTGATCCACCACCCATCAGTCACCAAAAACTCTACCAATGGTGCAATATCTTTAATATCTGTCAGTCCACCAAGAGCGGCAGCAGATTTATGATAGGCTACTGCATCATCACTTTCCTGCCCATAGAAGAAAGGCGTATCCATCGGCCCGGGAGCAACCGCTGTTACAGAAATGCCCCTCCCTCCAAATTCTTTAGAAGCTGCCCTGGTGAAGTGTTCAACCGGAGCCTTTGCCCCTGCATAGGTCGAATATAATCCCGTATAAGCAGCCAGTAAAGAGGTAACAATCGTGCAGATTTTACCATTATCATTTATTTTTTTACCGGCTTCCTGTAAGAAGAAATAAGCCGATTTAGAATTTACTCCAAACATAGTATCATACTCCGCTTCGGTCGTTTCGGTAAAAGGCTTTTTTAATACCATGCCTACAGTATTGATTGCAATATCAATGCCACCAAACCTTGCAATTGTTTCATCAAAAAACTTGTTTAAATTGCTAATCTGGGTTAAATCAGCCTGAAATAAAAAAGCTTCAGCTCCCAATTTCTGCACCTCTGCTAACGTTTTTTCACTTTCCGCCTTTGCACTTTCACTATTGTAATGAATAGCAAGTTTTGCACCTTTTGCTGCAAAATCTCTGCTTAATAATCCACCAAGGTTTTTACCGCCCCCGGCGATTAAAACTACTTTCCCCTTTAAATCATTTCTTGCCATAACTTATAATTTTTAATGTTTGGATATATACATCCATAACAATATTAATTTACGCTAAGCATTAAGATATAGCAACTAGGATGCATATTACAACAATAATCTGTTACTAAATTTAAAAGAATGACAATATTTTGCTAGTTATTTTACACTTAACATTTATCAAATTCCCAAATCAGAGTAAAAAGCAGCGCGAATACGCTGTTGTCAAATGCGCTTAGTTCAATTAGAATTTAACCTCATTAAAGCCAATAGCTCTCCTTTACTATTGATATTTAACTTTCTATAAATTTTTTTCAGATAAAATCTTACTGTATCAATTGAAATATTATGTCGATAAGCAATAAGTTTATAGCTTAAGCCGTCAATTACTGCATCTACCATTTGCTGTTCCCTGTAAGATAATTCGGAAAGGCATTTTCTTGTGCATAGAACATGATCAAATAGTAATTTCGTATAAGCAGGGCTAATATAACAACCGCCATCCATTACAGCACTAATAACGGTTACCAATTTATCTTGGTTTACTTTTTTTAAACACCCTCTAGCACCGGCCTGTATATATTTTAATAGGGTATTTTTATCATCTATATCAGAAACAAGTATGATCGAACAATCAGGATAGCATGAAAGTACATTTTCAATGACTTCTGTCCCGGATATGTCAGGAGAATCTATATCAAGTAGAAGAATATCTGGTCTAGAAGAATGCGGAATTACGGTTTCAAAAGATTCTATGGTAGTTTCGAATACTATTTCTATGATTTTTTCCTGAAAGATCACCAGAGAAGCAATAAATGCTTTTCTGATAAACTCACGGTTACACATTATACCGATTTTTATCCCGTTCATTGATTATAATTATGGTAGGTTATCTTCATGAAAGATTAATATTGTTGTATGTTTTTAGCTATTCATGATTAAGTCTGATCATGCCAACCGTCTAAAATTAATATTACTACAGCCAAGAAAAATAGACAGGCGCATGTTATAACAACATCGTGTTATACACTTTATCACAATAGCATTAATATGCTATTAACACAGCTACATATCTATTAATAAACTAATCCAACACTTTTGAATAAACGGCCAGGAGAAAAAAGGCACAAAATTTAAAAACCTGGATAGCGTCTGCTTTTATAAAATCACTCAAAAAAAGCACTACTTACGACCTAGAATTGGAATTTTTGCAGTATTTTGCACGAGGATTATCCATTGTCCATACGGCTGAACAGGCACACCTTAGCAAACACAAAATTGCAGCCCATCGGCGCAAAATGATGTCGAAAGTGTGTATAAATTCCATTACGGAATTACTAGCCTATGCATGCGCACAAGATTAATCTAATTATGTTTTAAAATTTTTACAAGTTACATTGATGAACAACCCCATCTTGTATTCTTTTACTTTTTATTTTGGATATCTATTGTTTTAATTAATTATGCTTTGCCTATTGCCAAAAAGATCTTTGCTCCTGATTTTATTGATTTATGTTTGTAACAACTCTGCCCAAGGGCAAATCCAGCAAATCGAGCAGGAATTACAAGGATTATCTTTAATCAAAGACAGTGTTGCCCTGATCAACAGCTTAAACAAACTCGGGACACTTTACCGAACCAGAAATGCAGACAGCTGTTTTTATTATGGGGTTAAGGCCAAAGGTATGGCTGCCAAGATACATTACCAGAGAGGGCAAATAGAAGCAAGCCATTTAATTGCCTTCGCTTTTTATAAAAGAGGGTTGTATGCAGAATCATTGGAACTGCTCGGAAAGATATTATCCCAGTATCAGCAACTTAACGATACCGAAAAAATCATTACCGTATACCTGGATATGACCTTTGTTATGAATAAGGGTGTCTCCGACCGGTCAAAGATCATTTCACTTTTGCAAAAGACTATCCAAATCGGAAAAAAGTTGAAAAAAGATAGTATTATGTCCAGGGTATATGCAAACTATGGTCTCCGGAATTCGAATCTTCCGCAGGATAGCGTTTATTACTACCTGAACAAATCGGAAGAAATTGCAAGCCGCTATAAAGATGAAAATATACTGATTTACGATCGACTATGGCGGGGACGTTTGTTGGTTTCAAAAGGCCAGTTACAAGAAGCTTTAACACTTGCAAAACAGTCCTTACTTGAGGCAAGGCGGACGGGCAACACAGACCTAGTGATCAACGCACTCTTCTTAATGACAGAATTTCATGATAAAAATCCCAAAAAACAGCTTGAATATTATTACCAGGCTTATGAGGTGGCACAAAAAAATGGAGATAACTCCATAGAAATTTATATTTTACACAATGCATTAGAAACGGCAAAACAACTAGGGGATAAAGATGAAATCATCAAAGTTTATTTCGAGCTTGACAAATCGATAACAGCGGAATGGGAAAAATCAAAAAAGTTTATCAATGATTATGTTGCATACAATGCTGTACAGGACTCCAATAAGTTACTAAGTGAAAAAAATGCGCAACGAACCATATGGTTGCTGGTCATTTCATTTTCCTCTGTTGTGATTGTACTGGGCATCTATCTAATGATGCTCCGTCGGGACCGAAAAGCGAAAGCACAGATAGAAGCCCTCAATGATATGGCAAATATGCAAATCATGACTATGGAAGAAGCTAAACACCAGGCGGTAAAGGAGGAGCAACAACGGCTTGGACAAGACCTTCATGATGGCCTTTCATCGTCCATTGCCGCTATCAGATATCAATTAGAAACACTAAAGATGGATACCAGTGATATTGACCTGAAAAAAAAATTGGACAAGCTCCAGAAGGAAACGGAAAAGGCTTATAAAGTAGCTCGAAACAAAAGTCATGAATGGTTCAGTGCCGCTGATGAACAACAAGAACAGTCGTTTGAAAAGCAAATTATATTGCTGACAGATAACTCTCTACCTGATAGCAGATACAACAAGGATATTCACATCGACAATAGCGCATTATCAGGTGTTGACATGGACACACGAATAGCATTACTTCGCATCATACAAGAGGCCATCACCAATATTATCAAACATGCCAGAGCTAAAAATGTAGGTATTCTGATTTATGAAGAAGAAGACACCCTCCTACTGACTATCAGTGATGACGGAATTGGCTTAGATGAAAAGAAGTCCAGAAATAGCAACTCAACTATGGGTCTGCAATCCATCCGCCGCCGCGTTCAATCTCTTAACGGTGAAACTAAAATACATTCAGATGCAAATGGGACCGAAATAATTGTATCCATTCGATTAGCAACATGGCGTCATACCACTCATTAACAATCCTTTAAGATAAATATATTAAAGATATCCTAGTTCTATTCCTTAAAAAACACAGTATTAGTATTTGATTATTTTAAACTCAGTACGTCTGTTGGCCTGGTGTTCTGCTTCCGAGCATTTCACCCCATTTTCACAACGATTCAATAATTGTGTTTCTCCATATCCTTTAGCTGTCAAACGAGTTCTTGAAATACCACGGCTAACCAAATAATTTACAACGGAACGTGCACGTCGTTGAGAGAGATCCAGGTTATAAATATCTACTCCGCGACTGTCAGTATGCGAGCCCAATTCAATTTCAAGCGTAGGGTTATCGCGTAAAGTGCGTACCAGTTCGTCGAGAATCCTGGCGGCATCCGTACGAATGTTAGCTTTATCAAAATCATAATGGATATTTTGAATGGCGATGGCTTTACCAATTTCAAATAATGGTTCTAAGCGCAGGGTTACACTTAAGGTATCTGATTTGGCTAAACCTTTGGTACTTATTACAGTAGAGTCAATTCAATGAAAGATAAAAAACAAATATCACCTAATTGAGATTTTTTTTAACGGATTATGTTAATTTAATGCTAAATGGAGAAGGATCTAAAACAACTTTTCCATCAATAGGTCTTTTCTCGATGCAGAGACCTCGATCTCGGCCCCATCATTCATTTCCAGCGTTCCGCCATCTCCTTTTCTATATTTCACAACATGGTCCAGATTAACAATAACTGATCGGTTAATACGTAAAAAAGATCCGCCCTGCAAAACGCTTTCATATTCCTTAAGTGTTTTGGAAACGATGATCTTCTTACGGTCCTGCAGATAAAAGGTACTGTAATTGCTCATGGCTTCAACCCGCATAATACTGGCTTTATTTACAAAATAAACACCCTCGGCTGTTGATAAGGCAAGTCTGTTGGGTGCTGAATTTTGATCCGTTAGCGGAATGTGTTTCGTATAATCGGCAACCCTTTTCTTTAGTCTGAAAATGGCAGTATGCAATTCATCTTCATCTATTGGTTTAACCAGGTAATCTACAGCACCTAAACGAAGGGCTTCTAATGTAAATGTATCATAAGCTGTAGTAAAGATGACCTGAAAATTGAAAGAGCCTAATTTCTCCAGGAACTGAAAGCCATTTAGTCCTGGCATTTCAACATCTAAAAAAAGAACGTCCGGGTTTAATTCTACAATTTTAGAAAGCGCTTTAAAAGGATCGTTAAAAATGGCCTCTATCTGTAAATCGTCTCCAAACACCTCCAGCTTACGGGTCAGCAGATTACTTCCCCGCACCTCATCATCCAATATGACCGCTTTTAGCATAACTGATGTTTTTAATCTTATAAATTTCGTTTATTAATGTTTGGTAAACAAATCTCTACTAATGTTTACTGTTTCATTTTAAAACTATTGGGCTGGGAAAGGTGGAATTACTCCCCCATCCGGCTGACCCTGTGCGGCGTTCGTCAGATCTACTTCATTACAATCATTACCTGGTTGCGCATATTTGAAAATGAACCTTGAGCCGTCGATGCCCTGTTTTTCTGTAAGATATTGAATGACACTTTCTACCCTCCTCCAGCTTAACTGCCGATCTGTAAGGGTACTACTGCAATATCCTGTAACCACCACCTTACAGCCGGAACTACCTCTTAAAGTTTGCGCCACGGAGGATAAAATTGTCTCTTCGCTGGTGGCTAGCTTTGTGGATTGCGATTTAAAAGATACGCCTGGAAGTATGAGGTTACAAGCGGGTTGGGGTGGTTGGGCATCGTGTTCTTTTGCAACAAATAGTGCATCGTCTTTTTCAAGCAGCATAACCGGTACGACGACGCCATTCCAGCCTGGAACCGTTACTCCCAAAAATTTGTCATTATTTGTTTTAAAGCCAATGTTTGTAAGTTTATAATAAGGACTGGGATCACCTGGCCAATTTATAATCTCTGTACCCCCATCGGTGGTAAAGCTAAACATTGTATTGCCCGTCTTAAAGGACAAGTTTGCAAATGAAAAAGCCTCTGATTTTTTAGCCATTATGGCATAAGCCATCTGGTTGCCTGCACCATTGTAACGGAAATCGTAAGACTTTAGCTTTAACTTTCCTTCAGCATCTTTTTCAAGGGTAAAGGTGTACATTGATTTTCCATCTCCATTGTAATCAATAGTAATTACCGAATTTTTGATAACCACTTCCCTGGCCCTGAAATAACCCTGTAAATGTGCATTGGCCTTGATTACATTGCCCTCCGGGGTAAAATACAGCACGATTAATTTATTTCCACCTGTTGTATGTTCCCCAACAAGGTAATAATCCAGCAGTTCGCTGGCTACAATTTGTTCTGCATCATCCGCTGGTACCGCTGCCTTTTTTTTACAGCCTGTATACAGGAGCAATAATAGTATCGGAAACAGTTTGCAGATGCGTTTTAAATTTTTCATAGCGATTAATTTTATTGTAATGTTAAAATGCTAAAGTAGTGGGTTTGCCTGTATTGGCCACAGCAATACCATTGTTTAGCAAAGTGGCCTACAGGATTAACTGATCAGCAGGATCATCGATGTCACTGTCATTGTTTTCCTTAAATATTCCATTTCTTTATAATTTTTCTTGACGGACTTTTTATGGTGTTTTGTTTTGGATTTCTTATTGCTTTGTAAAGCTGCCAGAAGAAATGACACCGTCATTGAAGCGTGCAACCTCCAACTTGCCATTTATTATTACAAAAAATGTAAGCATACTATTGGCACCTGTATTGCTCGATGCAGCCATGTTGTTGATAAGCGTATAGTCTTTATTGATTATAGGATCGCCCAAACTGCTTTCGCCATATTGTGTGGCATTAAACTTAAATTTAGTCATGATGAGCAGATTACTGGCTGTACTGGCAAAAGATCCGTTAAACTGCGATCCGCTAAATTGGTTTTCGGCAGGTTTTTTTTGTAAGAGATAGCTGGTAAATTTTACATCGAATTTTTGGGGTGTGTACGACGTGATGTTTTCTTTGTTGATTGTGAAATTTATAACCTGATCGCTTCCCAGGTTTATTTTTAACAGCCCTTTTTCTAGGGTATAGTTGCCCTGTATGGGGGTGGTTCCATCATATCCAGCATAAATTACTGCTTTTGCATTTTCTGCAAACGTGATAAGGTATGGAAAGTAGAATGTTTTGCCAGAATAATTTCCCTCAAATTTGCCTACTATGCTGTAACTTTTAATATCGATGGTCTCGTTGTTATTTTCTCCTTTTTTATCTTTTTTACAGCCTGTAAATACTACCAATAATAGCACAGGAAGCAGTTTGTAAATGTTTTTTAAATTTTTCATCATAATTCCGGTTTAATTTTCAGAAGGTGTGCCACTATAAACACCCGTTAATTTGCCATTTTCGGCTAGCAGATTTGCTATCCACAACTGATTTCTCCTTTTTGCAGGCCGTAAAGCTTAAAAGCAACACAAAAATGCCTGCAGTTGCTGCATTTATTTTTATTGTTTTCATCCGTCCCTAAATTTTAATTACCTGCCGGAATGAACTTCCATAAAAATTTGTCTGTGTTTTCGGCCGCCTCGAAACGGATCTCGGTTGGTGTATTGGGACTGAACACAAAACTTCGAAGTGCATCACCGTTATAGAAAGTGCTTTTTATGTACCAGCATTTCGGTCTCTGTGCTGCTATAATTTTATATGATATTCCAGCATTACTCCTGCCGCCTATAACCGGTGTATGATCTTTCACAGCATAAGGTTGCAGGTACAGGTTATCAGATCCATCCAGGGAAATGGTATAGGTTGTTCCTTTGGTCGTTTTGCGTGCAGTCACCTGCCATTTTTGAGTGCCACTTTTTGTAAAAGGACGCAAAAAGACATTTTCGGCAATTGAGGGGTTTAACGGGGTCAATGCTTTTCCTTCAGTATTTACAATAAAATAAACCCCTGTTGGCAGTGGAATGGAATTGTCAATCGAATTGGCCGTTGCACTCCCACCTTGTGTCGCCTGTTGCAGCTGTGCACAGGCAGATAGTGTGAATATGGACAGGGCCAGAGTAAAAAGTTGAATTGTTTTCATGGTATTTGATTTTAGTATAAGGGATTGGTATTTGATTTGAGCTTACTACTGCAGCCAGGACACCATTTTAGTATACATTTTGTCCGTCCAGTTACCACCGCAATGGGTCTTGCAACTTGCATCTGTTACCCCTTCACTTTTAGATTTGACAGGGGAATTTGCTGGAATCTGATCATACAAACTCTTGCCATAATATGGCCCCTCATTGTCGCCGGTACAATTAATCGAATAAATGGGATTTTAAAATTCTGCGCATTCCATTCCCCGCTTCCACCACAGGCTGCTAAAACACCTTTGCAATAGCTCAGGGTGTTATAAATAGATATGTTGGTAAACAAGATGTTGGAGGCATAAGAGTAACCACCAACGACAGATTTACTCTTGTCTACGCCATATTTCCCAGCTATGGCAACAATACATTTATCATAATCTTCCCCAATCATTTGGGCACTGGTATTCCAGCTTTCTGTTGTCGCATCACCTGGCGTCTTCCGGTACTGTACGATCGCGGCTAAATAGCCGTTCTGTGCGGCTTTTTTACAGATATCGTTTTCGGTAGCATTATCAAGGCTCCCTGGGCTAGGGTTGTTTTTCATTATTGCCGCTTCCCATAACCAGGATCCCCTTGAAAGTTGTCAGCTTTATATTGGTGAAAATTTTGTAGGTAATACCATTACTGGTTTCAGTTACCTGTTTAATGTCTCCTGATACGACTTCATCAGGCCCCTTTTTATCTTTTTTGCCGCAGGCGAGCAACAAAAGAAGACAGCTAAGTGCAATGTGTTTTGAGTTCATAAGGACGATTTCAATTTTAACAATCTGGTTGATTTTAGGTTAAATGTGCGGCTAAAATCAGGCGGTTTTTTTCGAAATGAGTGCACAGGCAGTCTGGATGAGTGAACACCCATTTCGATCTAGCCTAGCCTGCTAATATTCAGGAGAATATTCTGTTATTTTGAAATGTTTTAATGACTAACCCCAATAGTTAATGAAGTTACTGATCAAAATATCCATTATCATTCCTTTCTTCCTGGCAGTTTCAGATGTAAGCGCCCAGAAATATGGACTGGCAGCCATCGACTCAATGAAAGCACTGTTAAAAACACAAAAAACCTTAGACTCAGGCCAGGTTAAGATCGTTCACCGCATTTCAGCTGCCTATAGAAACATAGATACCGACTCGGCAATGCAGTATGCTGTCAGGGGCTTAGCCATGGCAAAAAAGGTGAACTGGCCCAAAGGGATTGCTGCATTTTATGACAACATAGGTAGCCTTTACAGCAACAATGGAGGTTATGAAAAAGCAATCCAGTATTATAATGCCTCATTATCAATCAACAAAAGCATAGGGAATAAGCGGGCCCAAACAGGAAACATCATCAATATCGGCTCCGTTTATCAGCGTCAGGGTGATGATGCCAGGGCACTGGAGTATTGTTTTAAAGCCCTGAAAATGGCCCGGGCCATCAATGAACAGGAATACACCGCACTATTGTACGGGAATATTTCAGATGTTTATCTATCACAGGAAAACTTTACCATGGCGCGGGCTTACAGCCTTAAAGCCTACCAGGCCTATAAACAGCTGAATGACCTGTCGGGGCTGGCAAGAGCTGAAGACCGGATCGGTTCAGTATTCCTGGCCACAAAAAAACTAAAGGAAGCTGAGCAGTATTTGCAGCAAAGTTTACAGCACTATAAAGAACTGGACGATAAAATGGGACAGGCAAAATCCCTTTCCCATATCGCATTGTTGCACGAAGACGATGCTGCCCAAAAGCTGAAATTCCTGATGGAAGCGCAGCAGCTATTTGATCAGACCACCCCCCTGCACCCCAACTCCATTACCAACCTGGGCAACATAGGCACCACCTACAACAGGGTTTTCTTTAAGACCAAAGACCGGAACACTGCTCAAAAAGCAGCGCAGTATTTAGAAAAAGCCGTGGCTGCCAGTAAACAGGTTGGGGACCGGGACAACCTGGGTTATTTTTCTACTGAACTGGCGCATCTGCAGGAAAATAACGGGCAATACGAAGATGCGCTCCGGAATTACAAAAGATCGAGGCAAATTACCGATTCCATGTATTCGCAGGAAAGCAAAAATAAGATCGCCTCACTGGAGGCGCAATATGCATTTCAGAAAAAAGAAGAATCCTATCAACAGGAGCAGCAATTGGCAAAACTGAAAATGAGGCAGGTTTACCTATACGGGGCATTGGCCTTCATACTGGTCAGTTCAATTTTGGTCTATTTCCTGAACCGTTCTCACATCAGGCACCTGCGTTTAAAAAATGAGCTGCAAAGGAAACAGGCGGAAGAAAAAAACAAAGAACTGATAAACAGAAATAAACTATCAGAAAGCGAACTAAAGGCCATCAGGGCACAAATGAATCCACATTTCATATTTAACGTACTGAATTCGATCGAATCCTATATCGTTGAAAATGATTCAAAAACGGCAAGTAGGCTGGTACAGAAATTTGCCGCCCTGAGCAGGCTGATCCTGGAAAACTCTACCCAGAGCATGGTCTCTGCCGACAGGGAATGGAAAGCACTTCAGCTGTACGCAGAACTGGAGGTGATGCGTTTCAACAAGCAATTTAGCTGCTCCTTTCATGCCGATCCATCCATTGATCTTTCCAGCCTATTGTTACCACCTATGCTGGTGCAGCCATTAATTGAAAATGCCATACACCACGGCATGCGTAATTCAACTGCCCCAAATAATGCGATCGCGGTAAACCTGGAACAAACTGAAGGTGCCCTGCTCTTTACGGTAGCAGACAATGGCATTGGCATGGATGAAGCAGAAAAATTCAAAACCTTTTCAGCCATCAAAAGTAAATCCATAGGTATCTCTTCGATAAAGGAACGGATAGAGATTTTTAATGTAATGAACCAGGGACATCCTGCCCTATTCGAATTGCGCAATAAACAAACAGCCGAAGGAAGGGGGACTATTGCAAAATTGACACTGCCGAAAATCGTTAAAAAAGATTGAAAAATACCTCATCTTCATTTTTAGAAAACCTAAATCCAAATAAACATCAACATACCAATGAAAAAGATATACAATCAAATCGTCCTATGTTGGTTGTGAGCGGGTATGAATTCAGCGGGAGTTAGGGCATAAAAAAAGCGGAGTAAAATCTAAAGAAGATTTTTACTCCGCAAAGGTGCACTTGTAGGGATTCGAACCCCAAACCTTCTCATCCGTAGTGAGATGCTCTATCCAATTGAGCTACAAATGCAATTCCCGTTTCGTTAACGGACTGCAAAAGTAATGCTTGAAATTGAATTTAGCAATTTTTTTATCAAATTATTCCTGAAATAACCCCTCATCAAATAAATTAAATTGCAAACGATTCTTTAATCGCATCAGAATCAGGGATATTGCCGGAGCACCGCTAAAACCACTAGATTGATTTTTTCTCTTGGCCGTCTTTAAATACAAGTCCTTCACAAATTAGCTCATTCTTCACACCTGGTTCACATCTCCTTCACACCAAACCCACAAACAGGTACCTTTTTGTGAAGAAAGTGTGTAGAATGTGTGAACTATGTGAGGCGAAGGCCTAACTGATGGTCAACTATTGCCAGGCCTTCTTCAAAGCTATGTGGGCTATAGCCAAGATCGTTGATGGTCTTATCTAATATAAAACCAGTTTTAACAGGTCTTTTAGCGGCCTGGTTTAAACTTTCAGAACTGATTTCAGTAATCAGGCTTTTATTGAGCCCCCAATAATCAGCCACCCGGGCTACCAGTTCAGAAATACGCATCATATCTTTCCCCGAAGCATTATACACACCACGGGCATCTTTCTCTACTGCCAGCAGGCAGCAATCTGCCAGGTCTTCTGCCAGGGTAGGCATCCGCCACTGGTCGTTTACCACATTGATCGGGCTTCCTTTTTCCAGCGCAGCTTTTGCCCAAAGCACAATATTGGTCCTGCTCATGTCGCTCACAATACCATACACTATAATGGTACGGAGAATGGCCCAGCGGCAGGTAGAACTTTTGATCACTTCTTCTGCTTCCAGCTTGGTAATCCCGTAATAACTTAAAGGATTGGGTGCGGCCAGTTCATCATAGGGGCCATGGGCACCATCAAATATAAAGTCGGTAGACAAGTGTACCAGTTGGATATTGTGCAGTTCGCACAGCGATACCAGGGTTTTAACGGCTTCTACATTTAACTGGTAAGCAAGCTCCTTTTCTGCTTCACAGGTATCCACATTGGTCATTGCTGCCGTATGGATGATCGCATCAGGCTGATACTTTTCCACAACTGCTTTTACATTTTCCGGATCAAGAATATCCATTTCGGCGTAAGTATACCCTTCGGTAACAGGAAAACGATTGCCCCCCTTTGCTGTCGCAATTAAGCCAAATTGGTTGGTAACCAACAGACGTTCTGTAATTTTCTGGCCTAAAAGCCCGTTGCTTCCTGTAACTAATACTGTTCTCATCCGGATCTAATTTCTTAATTAACAGACATTCCGGTCCTGGAAACCGAAGAATTTATGCTGCTTTTATACTTGCTAAAATACCATTTTAAAAACTGTTGAAAAACTTTTTATTTATATATGCAATTCTTGTATAAAAATTTTAACTTTGCAAACCAAATTGTAGGCTTATAAAAGGGCCTTTAACAAATTGATATTTATAATTTTACCCAAAACAATATATGCCTAACATTGGAAAAATAGCGCAGATTATAGGACCGGTAGTTGACGTGAGTTTTGCTGACGATGCTCATTTACCTCAAATTTTCTCTGCATTAGAGATTGAAAAAGAAAACGGACAGAAGATCGTTTTAGAAGTTCAACAACATCTTGGTGAAGACCGCGTACGTGCAATTGCAATGGACTCGACCGATGGTTTAGTTCGTGGAATGAAAGCACTGGACACTGGTGCCCCTATCAAAATGCCGGTTGGCGATCAGATTAAAGGTCGCTTATTCAATGTTGTTGGTGAAGCTATTGACGGGATCAATGCAGTCGACAAAACTGGTGGTCGTCCTATTCACAACACTCCTCCAAGATTTGAGGACCTCTCAACCGAAACTGAAGTACTGTTTACCGGTATTAAAGTAATCGACTTATTAGAGCCTTATGCCAAAGGTGGTAAAATTGGTTTGTTCGGTGGTGCGGGTGTAGGTAAAACCGTATTGATCATGGAGCTGGTAAACAACATTGCGAAAGCTTATGCTGGTTTATCGGTATTTGCCGGTGTGGGTGAGCGTACACGTGAAGGTAACGACCTTTTACGTGAGTTTATCGAATCTGGTGTAATCAATTATGGCGATGAGTTCCTTCATTCTATGGAAAAAGGCGGATGGGATTTGAAAACGGTTGATACAGATAAATTAAAAGAATCTAAAGCAACATTGGTATTTGGTCAGATGAACGAGCCTCCAGGTGCACGTGCACGTGTGGCCTTATCAGGATTGACCGTTGCTGAATATTTCCGTGATGGTGATGGTGAAGGCGCAGGAAAAGATATCCTTTTCTTCGTTGACAACATCTTCCGTTTCACCCAGGCAGGTTCTGAGGTATCGGCCCTACTGGGACGTATGCCTTCGGCCGTAGGTTACCAGCCAACACTGGCAACAGAGATGGGTCTGATGCAGGAGCGAATCACTTCAACAAAGCGCGGTTCCATTACATCTGTACAGGCCGTTTATGTACCTGCGGATGATTTAACTGACCCTGCTCCGGCTACAACATTTGCCCACTTGGATGCAACTACTGTATTGTCACGTAAAATTGCCGAGCTAGGTATCTATCCTGCAGTGGATCCACTGGATTCTACTTCAAGGATCCTTTCTCCTGCTATTTTGGGTGATGAGCATTACAATACTGCCCAACGCGTAAAAGAAACTTTACAACGTTATAAAGAATTGCAGGATATCATCGCCATCTTAGGTATGGACGAGTTATCTGAAGAAGATAAACTGGTTGTATCCCGCGCACGTCGCGTTCAGCGTTTCTTGTCTCAGCCTTTCCACGTAGCCGAACAATTTACAGGATTAAAGGGTGTATTGGTTGACATTAAAGATACCATCAAAGGATTTAACATGATCATGGATGGTGAAGTTGATGAATATCCTGAAGCTGCATTTAACCTTGTAGGTAGCATCGAAGAAGCTATTGAAAAAGGTAAGAAATTATTAGCTGAAGCGAACTAGGATTAGCACTATGACATTAGAAATATTAACACCAGACAAAAAAGTTTTTGAAGGCGAAGTAACTGCAGTTACTGTACCGGGAACAATGGGCTCTTTTCAGATTTTGAAAGACCATGCCCCTATTATTTCAACTTTAGAAGATGGACCGGTAATTATTAAAAGCAAAACCGGCGAAGATACCTTTATTATTAAAGGTGGTGTCGTTGAGGTTTTAAAAAACAAAATTATTGTTTTGGCCGAGGGGGTTGCTTAATATTTAATCATACAATATGGAGAAGCCCTTTGAACATTCAAAGGGCTTTTTTTATGGGCAAAAAAAAATGCTTTTAATCAAATTTTTGGAAGGACTGGTGCATTTTAGGAAGAAAATAGCAAAAATTACAATGCTCGCATAACATGCATACCGAATACCGAAATCATAATTGGTATACTAACGTCCAATTAAGATACCAAAAACACAGGAATTAAAAAATAAAATACCGATTAAGTAAAAAAATAAAGAATTATATTTTTTTTCAATTATTTTCATTAAGCTATTGATAGTTTAAACTGCAAGCCCTAAATTGGATTTATAAATTAACAAGAGATAAATAATAAAATGAACCGTTCACTTACAACCTTATTTAATGTCATTATTAATGGTATTCTCCTGCTGATTATTCAGAAGGATAAGGCGCTGTAAATGAATATTTAATAAAAAAATATCGCAAGCGCCCCCCAAAAGTGGCGCTTTTTTAATGAAACATTTAACAGAAAAAACATACCTATAACCAAAATGCAATATTTCAATTCAAATACAGTGCTTTATTTAAACGGAAAGTTTGAGAAAGCAGCTGACACGACTGCCGATATATACGGACAGTCATTACATTATGGCTATGCTGTATTTGAAGGAATCAGGGCATACAGCACCCATAATGGCACCAGGATTTTTAAGGTAAAGGAACATTATGAACGCTTAAAACGTTCGGCAGAACTGGTAAACATGCCCTTTCACTGGAACATAAACGATCTGATCAAGCAAACTTATAAATTACTTGAACTAAACAATTTAAAGAACGCTTATATCAGGCCCTTGATCTATTGTGCACCAAATATGTCGCTTGTTGCGGGTACAAAAACATCCATCATGATCTGTGCCTGGGAATGGGGAGCTTACCTTGGACACGAACAATTAAAAGTTTGTATCTCAAGTTATGAAAGGCCCAATCCTAAGTCAACCGCTATTGAAGCCAAAGTAAGCGGCAATTATGTAAACTCTATACTGGCCACTACCGAGGCAAAAAATAAAGGTTTTGATGAAGCTTTATTGCTGGATATGAACCAGAACATTGCCGAAGGGCCGGGTGCAAATATCTTTATTGAAAAGAACGGCAGGCTGTACACTCCGCCACCGGGACATATTTTACCAGGCATTACCCGTGCCACCATTATTGAGCTGTGCCAGATCCTGGATATAGAACTTATTGAAAAGCATTTAACGGTTAAGGATATCAAACATGCCGACAGTGCCTTTTTCTGCGGTACGGCATCCGAAATCGCCGGGATAGCATCGGTAGACGAGTATACCTTTCCGGTCAAATGGGTAGATAGCCTGGGCGCTACCCTGCAGCGCACTTACAAGTGCCTTGTTTTAGAGAAACAAAACTATGAAGTAATTATATAAACATACCAAATCAGTATATGTCACAAACACCTGAAATTAACCGATACAGCAAAACATTTACACAAGATCCTACACAGCCGGCTGCACAGGCCATGTTGTATGGAATTGGACTGACCGCAGCAGACATGGACAAAGCCCAGGTGGGCATTGCCAGCATGGGCTATGATGGAAACACCTGCAACATGCACCTGAATGATCTGGCCAAAATTGTAAAAGAAGGTGTCTGGAAAAATGATATGGTGGGATTAACCTTCAGCACCATTGGCGTAAGTGACGGTATGTCGAACGGAACAGATGGCATGCGTTACTCCCTGGTTTCAAGAGATGTAATTGCCGATTCTATTGAAACCATTTGCGGTGGGCAGTATTATGATGGTTTGATCACCATTCCTGGCTGTGATAAAAATATGCCAGGTTCTGTTATGGCCATGGGCCGTTTAAACCGCCCTTCTATTATGGTATATGGCGGCAGTATCCATTCGGGTAAATGGAAGGGACAATCATTAAACATTGTATCTGCTTTTGAAGCATTGGGCCAGAAACTTGCCGGTAATTTAGAAGAAGAGGATTTTCAGGGTGTAATTAAAAATGCATGTCCGGGTGCTGGTGCCTGTGGTGGTATGTATACCGCAAATACCATGGCTTCGGCTATTGAAGCTTTAGGAATGAGTTTGCCTTACAGCTCTTCCCACCCGGCTACGAGTGATGAAAAAAAGAACGAATGCCTGGAAGCAGGTAAATACATCCGTATCCTGCTGGAAAGAAATATCCTGCCTTCGGACATCATGACCGAGAAAGCATTTCGCAATGCAATCGTAATTGTGATGGTACTGGGCGGATCTACAAATGCAGTACTGCACCTGATTGCCATTGCCAGATCTGTAGGTATAGACCTGAAACTGGATGATTTCCAGAACATCAGCGACAGCACCCCGGTACTGGGCGACTTAAAACCAAGCGGAACTTACCTGATGGAAGATCTGCATGAAATAGGTGGTGTACCTGCGGTAATGAAATATTTGTTAAAAGTGGGTTTAATTGATGGCGACTGTATAACAGTAACCGGAAAAACCATTGCTGAAAATGTTGCTGATGCGGCAGACCTGGATTTTGAAACCCAAAAGATCATTTTCCCTATAGAAAACCCCATTAAAGAAACCGGCCACTTACAAATGTTGTATGGCAACCTGGCTACCAAAGGGGCTGTTGCAAAGATCAGTGGTAAAGAAGGAGAGAAATTTACTGGCCCGGCACGCGTATTTGACGGAGAGAAATCGCTGATGGCAGGTATACAGAGCGGACGCCTGAAAAGTGGAGATGTAGTAGTGATCAGACAGGTTGGCCCTAAAGGTGCCCCTGGAATGCCAGAGATGTTGAAACCTACTTCATTAATCATTGGCGCAGGTTTGGGTAAATCAGTAGCCCTGATTACTGATGGCCGTTTTTCTGGTGGTACACATGGTTTTGTGGTAGGCCACATCACTCCTGAAGCATGGGATGGCGGAAACATTGCCCTGGTACATGACGATGACATCATTACTATAGATGCAGTAAACAATTCTATAGATGTACACCTGACTGATGAGCAGCTTGCAACCCGCCGCGCGGTATGGAAACAACTTCCACCACCCGTCACCAAAGGTGTGCTTTACAAATACCTGAAACAAGTAAGCAATGCCAGTGAAGGCTGCGTTACTGATGCCTATACAGATTAAAGAAATTAAAACCCATTACCTAAAAATAAAACAATGGATACAGCACAAGAGGTAACAAACACCTTAACTGAACCCAAAAAAACAACTAACGTTTCTGGTTCGGTAGCTTTATTGGAAGGATTAATAGCCGAAGGTACAGATACCATTTTTGGCTACCCTGGTGGTGCGATCATGCCTATTTATGACGCCCTGTACGATTATAACGATAAATTAAAACATATACTGGTACGCCATGAGCAGGGGGCAACCCATGCAGCCCAGGGCTATGCCAGAACGTCGGGAAAAGTTGGTGTTGCATTTGCAACCAGCGGCCCGGGTGCCACCAACCTGGTTACCGGTCTGGCCGATGCACAGATTGACAGCACACCTATGGTATGTATTACCGGTCAGGTATTTGCGCACCTGCTGGGTACGGATGCTTTCCAGGAAACAGATGTGATCAACATTACCACACCGGTTACCAAATGGAACTACCAGGTAACTGATGCCTCAGAAATTCCGGCTGTACTGGCAAAAGCATTTTACATTGCCCGCAGCGGCAGGCCTGGCCCGGTACTGATAGACATTACCAAAAATGCACAGCTGCAAATGTTCGACTATGAGGGCTATACCCCTTGTGAACACATCCGTAGCTACCGCCCTAAACCAGTGGTAAGAAAAGAATATATTGAACAGGCTGCTGCAATGATCAACACTGCGAAAAAGCCTTTCATTTTGTTCGGACAAGGCGTATTGCTGGGCAGTGCAGAGCAGGAGTTTAAAGCTTTTGTAGAAAAAAGTGGTATCCCTGCAGCATGGACCATTATGGGTGCCGGTGCAATTCCTACTGATCATCCCCTAAATGTAGGGATGCTGGGTATGCATGGTAACTATGGCCCTAACGTTCAGACCAATGCCTGCGATGTGCTGATTGCCATTGGAATGCGTTTTGACGACCGTGTAACGGGCCGTTTAGACAAATATGCGAAACAGGCCAAAGTAATCCACCTGGATATTGATCCGGCTGAGATAGACAAGAACGTAAAAGCTGATGTGCCGGTATGGGGTGATTGTAAAGAAACGCTGCCCCTGCTTACCGAATTGATTGAAGAGAAAAAACATACCGATTGGCTGGCTGAGTTTAGGGCTTATGACAAGATTGAACAGGATACTTTAATCCAAAAGGAATTGAACCCTACGGAAGGTGAAATGACTATGGGTGAGGTGATCCATCAGTTGAATGTACTGACCAAGGGAGAAGCTGTAATTGTAACTGATGTGGGCCAGCACCAGATGGTGGCCTGCCGCTATGCTAAGTTTAACAATAGCAGGAGCAATATTACCAGTGGTGGCCTGGGCACTATGGGTTTTGGCTTACCGGCAGCAATAGGTGCCAAATTTGGCACACCTGATAAAACGGTGGTTGCCGTAATTGGTGATGGTGGTTTCCAGATGACTTTACAGGAGTTGGGTACCATTATGCAGACTGAGGTAAATGTAAAGATCCTGATCCTGAACAACAGGTTCCTGGGTATGGTTCGCCAGTGGCAGCAACTGTTCCATGAAAAGCGATATTCATTTGTGAACATCACCAGTCCTGATTTTGTAAAGCTTGCCGATTCTTATTATATCGCCGGCAAAAGAATTGATGAACGTGCGCAATTGACAGGCGCCCTGGAAGAAATGCTGAACCATCCGGGCTCATTCCTTTTGGAAGTAATGGTAGCACAGGAACACAACGTATTCCCAATGGTACCACAAGGTATGAGTGTAGCCGAAATCAGACTTAAATAATTAGATCATGAGCAATTCCAACGAAATAGAATTAAACGGAAAACAGGAGTTTACGATCACTGCCTATACTGAAAACAGAATCGGTATACTGAACCGTATCGCCATCATCTTTTCCAGAAGAAAGATAAATATTGAGAGTTTAAACACCTCTCCTTCCGAGATTGAACACATTCACCGCTTCAATATCCTGATCCATGAGACAGAAGAAGTGGTGCGTAAACTTTGCCGTCAGATTGAAAAACAGGTAGAGGTACTGAAAGTATATTACAATACGAACGAGGACATCATCTGGCAGGAAATGGCACTTTATAAGGTGCCTACGGATACCATTGCAGAACGTGCCCCGGTAGAACGGCTGCTGCGCGAATTTGGCGCCCGTGCGGTAGTGATCCGTAAAGATTATACCGTATTTGAAACTACCGGCCACAGGGAAGAAACCGATAAACTGATTGAAGTTTTACAGCCTTACGGACTGATTGAATTTGTAAGAAGTGCAAGGGTTGCCATTATTAAGGACAGCGAAGGCTTTAACCGCAAACTGAGGGAATTTGAACGCAGGGAACCGGGAGAAGAAGTCATAGAAAACGAGTTCCTGGATAAGGAAAAGAACGTATTTACCATGTAATCCGGCAGAATGGAATACCTTTTAAACATCACCAGGCAAACACGCGAAAACTTCATCCGGTTGATCGAAAGCTCAACTGTTGAAGAACTGAACGAAATTCCGGCAGGTTTTAACAACAACATCATCTGGAACTTCGCGCATATCGTTGCCAGTCAGCAAGGTTTATGCTACAGGCTGGCCAATGTTCCGCTTGTGGTTGAAAAGCAGTACATACTGCCTTATACAAAAGGAACCAGGCCTGAAAAATTTATAGGTGCTGAAGAGATAAATACCATCAAGGAATTGATGCGCAGTACCATTACCCAGCTGGAGCAAGACCTGGACAGCGATAAGTTTACAGCGTACCACACTTTTAAAACCGATTACGGTGTAGAAATAAAGAGTACGCAGGAAGCTGTTCAATTTTTTGTAGTGCATGATGCACTGCATTATGGAATTGCTTCGGCCATTAAAAAAGTAATCAATAACAATAAATAAAAGAACCTTAATTCTAAAACAATAAAAAAGATGTCAAATTACTTTAACACATTACCTCTTAGAGAACAATTAAACCAACTGGGCGTATGCGATTTTATGGACAGCGCCGAATTTCTGGACGGTGTAAATGTACTGAAAGGAAAAAAACTGGTAATTGTAGGCTGCGGCGCACAAGGTTTAAACCAGGGTTTAAATTTAAGAGATAGTGGTTTAGATGTTTCTTATGCTTTGCGTAAGGAAGCTATTGAAGGCAAAAGAGATTCATGGAAAAATGCTACAGAAAACAATTTTACTGTAGGTACTTATGAAGAGCTGATCCCTAATGCTGATGTAGTGATTAACCTTACTCCTGACAAACAACACACCGCTGTAGTGAATGCCGTAATGCCTTTGATGAAAAAAGGGGCTACTTTATTGTACTCGCACGGCTTTAATATTGTAGAAGAAGGCATGCAGATCCGTAAAGACATTACGGTAATCATGGTGGCGCCTAAATGCCCTGGCAGTGAGGTAAGAGCAGAATATGTAAGGGGTTTTGGCGTACCTACCTTAATTGCAGTGCACCCGGAGAACGATCCTGAAGGAAAAGGCCTGGCACAGGCAAAAGCTTACTGTGTTGGAACTGGTGGCCACAGGGCCGGCGTTTTAAGATCGTCTTTTGTTGCCG
This sequence comes from Pedobacter sp. AK017, assembly GCF_014200825.1. Classification (NCBI taxonomy): domain Bacteria; kingdom Pseudomonadati; phylum Bacteroidota; class Sphingobacteriia; order Sphingobacteriales; family Sphingobacteriaceae; genus Pedobacter; species Pedobacter sp. AK017. Next base: position 56,559 of record NZ_JACHCW010000015.1, on the reverse strand, counting down.
AAGTAAAATCTGATTTAATGGGCGAGCAAACTATCCTTTGCGGCTTATTGCAAACAGGTTCTATCCTTTCTTTCGATAAAATGATTGAAAAAGGAATTGATGCAGGTTATGCTTCCAAACTGGTTCAATATGGTGTTGAAGTAATTACTGAAGCCCTGAAACATGGTGGTGTTACCGGCATGCTGGACAGATTGAGCAACCCTGCTAAAATTAAAGCTTTTGAAATTTCTGAAGAACTGAAAAACATCATGCGCCCATTGTTCCAGAAACATCAGGATGACATCATGAGCGGTGAATTTAGCAGCACGATGATGGCAGACTGGGCAAATGGCGATAAGAACTTATTGAAATGGCGTGCAGAAACCGGCGAAACTGCTTTTGAAAAAACCCCTGCCGCTGATGTGAAGATTGCGGAACAGGAATATTTTGACAATTACACCTTAATGGTTGCTTTTGTTAGAGCTGGTGTTGAACTTGCTTTTGAAACAATGGTTCAGGCTGGTATTAAACCAGAATCGGCCTACTATGAGTCGCTGCACGAAACTCCGCTGATCGCCAATACCATTGCCCGTAAAAAATTATTTGAAATGAACCGTGTGATCTCTGATACGGCAGAATACGGCTGTTATTTGTTTGATCAGGCTTGTAAACCTTTACTGGCCGATTTTATGAAAAAAGTAGATACTGACCTTGTTGGTAAGAACTTTAACGAAGGCAAAGATGGTGGTGTAGACAACAGAACCCTGATTGCCGTAAACGAAGCATTGCGTACACACGAAGTTGAAGTAATAGGTACCAAACTGAGAAAAGCAATGACTGCAATGAAATCTATAAAAACTGCTTAATAAAATCATGTCACAACCCGTCGTCGTCCATATCAAAAACCTAAACTTAAAGTACCGGCATACACCGGTGCTGAAGGATTTGTGCTGGACCATAAAGCGCCATGAGAACTGGCTGCTTTGCGGCGCAAGCGGTACGGGTAAAACATCATTGGCAAAGGCCATTGCCGGCTTAACACACAGCTACGGGAATATTGAATGCCATTTCAATCCCCACAGCAGTTTACCGGCAATGGTTTATTATGTGGCCAACTGGTTCCAGTTTAAGGACCTGGAAGGCCAGTCTAACTTTTATTATCAGCAGCGTTACAATAAACAGGCCGTAGAAACCACCGCTACAGTACAGGCAGAACTGGAGAGTTTCGGGAAACAATATGGCCTGAATTTAGATGATGCTGAACCCATTTTAACTGCATTGGGCTTTGCGGCTTTGAAACCGGCTACCCTGATCCAGTTATCGAGCGGTGAACACAAAAAACTGCAATTGGTTAAAGCCTTATGGTTAAGGCCGCAGTTACTGATCTTAGACCTGCCTTACAATGGTTTGGATGCAGCTTCGCGCGGCAACCTGAACAGCTTACTTGAAGAAATTACCGAAGCCGGCACCCAACTGATCCTGATCAGCAATGAAGCAGAACTGCCTGCCTGTATAGACCGCATTGCGGAAATACGGGAGGGCCGGCTGGTTGAAATTGATGCTGATGAACGCAGCCATGCCGAATTTGAACTAAGCGGGCGACCGGTTCCGGCATTTTTGCATGAAAGCCTGAATGCGGTACAGACTGCAAGCCTGATCAAAATGATTGATGTCAACATCAGTTATGGCGAAAAACAGGTATTAAAAAACATCAACTGGGAAGTTAAGGCCGGAGAAAAATGGCTGTTGCAAGGTCATAATGGCTCAGGCAAATCTACCCTGCTGAGTTTAATCTGTGGCGACCACCCCCAGGCCTATGCCAATAATTTCCACCTGTTTGGAAACAAAAGGGGAAGCGGGGAAAGCATCTGGGAAATTAAAGAACGTATAGGACTGATATCGCCCGAACTGCACTGGTATTTCGACCCTTCAGCAACGGTATGGCAAAGTATTGTTTCGGGCTTTTATGACAGTTCGGGTTTGTTTTGCGATCCTGGTTATACCAAAAAAGCCCAGGCAGATGAACTGATTGGCTATTTTGGTTTGGAGGAGTACAAAGATACCCTGATGAATGAATTGCCCCTGGGCAAACAACGACTGGCCCTGCTGGGCAGAACGATCATCAAAAACCCCGAACTGCTGATATTGGATGAACCCTGCCAGGGTTTAGACCAGCAACAGACCCAACAATTTAACAGAATGGTAGATGAACTGTGCGGAAATGGCACTACGCTGATTTACGTTGGCCATTTTGAATCGCAGCTGCCTGCCTGTCTGGAGAAAAGAATTTTATTAGAAAACGGAGCAGTAAAATCCGTAGAAATCATATTAGAAAACACTTACGATTATGTTACACGATCCGAATAGAGTTTATGTGTTTGACACCACCTTACGTGATGGTGAACAAGTGCCTGGTTGCCAATTGACAACCCCAGAAAAAATAGAAATTGCCAAAGAGCTGGAAGCACTTGGTGTGGACATTATTGAAGCAGGTTTTCCTATTTCAAGTCCCGGCGATTTCCAAAGTGTTGTAGAGCTTTCCAAAGCCGTATCCGAACCCATTATCTGTGCGCTCACCCGTGCCAATAAAGGTGATATCGATTCGGCCGTTGCAGCATTGAAATATGCCAAACGCCCGAGGATCCATACCGGTATCGGCTCGTCGGATATGCACATTAAACACAAATTTAACAGTACCCGTGAGGAAATCCTTGAACGGGCTGTTGAAGCAGTTAAATATGCCAAACAATTTGTAGAAGACATTGAGTTTTATGCTGAAGATGCCGGGCGTGCGGATATTCAGTTCCTTGCCCAAATGGTAGAAGCCGTGATTGGCGCCGGCGCTACAGTGGTAAACATACCAGATACGAATGGCTATTGCCTGCCCGACCAATATGGCAGCAAGATCAAATTTTTGAAAGAAAACGTTAAAAATATTGACCAGGCCATTATTTCTGTACATTGCCACAATGATCTGGGCCTGGCTACAGCAAATTCTATAGCAGGCTTACAAAATGGCGCCCGCCAGATTGAGGGTACCATCAATGGTATTGGCGAACGTGCAGGCAATACTTCTATCGAAGAAGTCGTCATGATCCTGAAAACCCATCAGGTATTGGGGCTGCATACCCATATCAACAGCAAGAACTTTTATGAACTGAGCCGCATGGTAAGCTCGCAGATGCGCATGCCGGTACAGCCAAATAAAGCCATAGTGGGCAGCAATGCTTTTGCACACAGCTCTGGTATACACCAGGATGGTTTCCTTAAAAACCGTGAAAACTATGAGATCATCCGTCCGGAAGATGTAGGTTTCCCAGATGCCAGTATTGTACTTACTGCACGTAGCGGAAGACATGCCTTAAAGTTCCATCTGGAGCGTTTGGGCTTTAACTTAAGCAAAGAGGAACTCGGTGAAGCCTATCACCGCTTCCTTACTGTTGCGGATAGCAAACTGGATATTAATGACCAGGACCTGCTGTTGATGATGGATAAAAGCCAGTTGGCGTAATTAAATTTTGCAATAAAGAATTGATAATAAAATAGAAAAAAATGAGCAAGACATTATTTGATAAGGTGTGGGACACTCACGTGGTACGTAAGATTGAAGGTGGCCCGGATGTGCTTTTTATTGACCGCCATCTGATTCACGAAGTGACCAGCCCTGTGGCCTTTTTAGGTTTAAAAAGCAGGGGAATAAAAGTGTTATATCCGGAGCGTACTTTTGCAACGGCAGATCACAATACACCTACCATTAACCAGCATTTACCGGTTGCAGATCCGCTTTCTGCCAATCAGTTAAAAGCACTGGAGTCAAACTCCAATGAATATGGCATCAGCCACTGGGGATTGGGCCATCAAAAAAATGGCATAGTGCACGTTGTAGGCCCTGAATATGGCATTACGCAACCAGGTGCTACCATTGTATGCGGTGATTCGCATACCTCTACCCATGGTGCTTTTGGTGCCATTGCTTTTGGTATCGGTACTTCAGAGGTAGAAATGGTGCTTTCTACGCAGTGCATCATGCAGCCTAAGCCTAAAAAAATGCGCATTAACGTGAATGGCAAACTGGGCTTGGGTGTTACACCTAAAGATGTGGCCCTGTTCATCATCTCTCAGCTAAGTACTTCCGGTGCTACAGGATATTTTGTAGAGTATGCAGGTGATGTTTTTGAGAACATGACCATGGAAGGGCGCATGACCGTTTGTAATTTAAGTATTGAAATGGGTGCCCGTGGTGGTATGATTGCCCCTGATGAAACCACTATCAATTACGTAAAAGGCCGCGAATTTAGTCCGAAAGGCGAAGCATGGGATAAAGCACTGGCTTATTACAAAACCTTAAAAACGGATGCCGATGCGGTATTTGATAAAGAGCTGACCTTTGATGGTTCGAAAATTGAGCCCATGATCACTTACGGTACGAACCCAGGGATGGGAATGGGTATTTCTCAGGATATACCTGATGCTGCCCAAGTTGAAGGTGGTGCAGAGACTTATGCCAAATCGTTAAATTATATGGGTTTCTCTGAAGGGGACCATATGATTGGTAAAAAAGTAGATTTCGTTTTTGTGGGCAGCTGTACCAATGGCCGCATTGAAGATTTCAGGGCATTTACTTCTATTGTAAAAGGCAAACATAAAGCAGATGATGTTACCGTTTGGTTGGTTCCTGGTTCTCATATAGTAGAAGCGCAGATTAAAGAAGAAGGCTTACTGGACATTTTAACTGAGGCAGGCTTTACGCTGCGCCAGCCAGGTTGCTCGGCTTGTTTGGCAATGAACGACGACAAGATCCCTGCCGGAAAGTATGCAGTAAGTACATCAAACAGAAACTTTGAAGGCAGACAAGGCCCTGGTTCAAGAACCATGCTGGCCAGTCCGCTGGTTGCTGCAGCTGCTGCTGTTACCGGTGTGGTTACAGACCCGAGAACCTTGATTGAGAACGAAGAACTTGTTTAACACAAAAAAGATTTAAAAATGGCTTACGATAAATTTAATGTATTAAGAAGCACCGCGGTTCCGCTTCCGATAGAAAATATAGATACCGATCAGCTGATCCCCGCACGTTTTTTAAAAGCAACGGAACGCGTTGGGTTTGGCGACAACCTTTTCCGCGACTGGAGGTACAATCCAGACAATACCCCGAAAAAAGACTTTGTGCTGAACAACCCTGTTTACAGCGGCAAAATATTGGTTGGCGGCAAGAACTTTGGTTCAGGATCATCCAGGGAACACGCAGCCTGGGCAGTATACGACTATGGTTTCAGATGTGTAATATCCAGTTTTTTTGCTGACATTTTTAAGAATAACTGTCTGAATATTGGGGTATTGCCTGTGCAGGTAAGTGCTGAATTTGCAGATAAAATTTTTACGGCAATTCATGCCGATCCGAACACTGAACTGGAAGTGAACTTGCCTGAGCAGACCGTTACCCTGCTGGCTACAGGTGAAAAAGAAACTTTCGAGATCAGTCCCTATAAAAAAGACAACATGATGAATGGCTTTGACGACATCGATTATCTGCAAAGCATCAAACCGGAAATAGAGGAATTTGCTTTACATCTTCCACTTTAACAAGCAACACCAGTTACATGGAAAGAAGGAAAATAGAGATTATGGACACTACACTCCGCGATGGCGAACAAACATCGGGAGTGTCTTTTTCCATTTCTGAAAAATTGACGATCACCCAGTTGTTATTGGAAGAACTCCAGGTAGACCGGGTTGAGATTGCCTCTGCACGTGTATCTGACGGAGAATTTCAGGCTGTAAAGTCCATTTTAAACTGGGCAGAAGCGAACGGATATTCAGATCGCATAGAAGTCCTGTCCTTTGTAGACAATGGGGTATCTATCGACTGGATGATCAGTGCAGGTGTAAAAGTGCAGAACCTGCTGACCAAAGGCTCCTTAAACCACCTCACACATCAGCTTAAAAAAACACCTGAACAGCATTTCGTGGAAATCAAACAGGTAATTGACCTGGCTGCAAAGCATGGTATTGCCACCAATGTTTACCTGGAAGACTGGAGCAACGGCATGCGTAACTCTCCGGATTATGTGTACCAGTATCTGGATTTTTTATCGGGACAAAACATCAGAAGGATACTGTTGCCGGATACGCTGGGTATTTTAACACCTGGAGAAACCACTAGTTTTATCTCGGCACTGCTGACCAAATACCCGGATATCCATTTTGATTTCCATGCCCATAACGACTACGATCTGGGTACGGCCAATGTACTGGAAGCCGTAAAAGCCGGTATTGGCGGTCTGCATTTAACTGTGAATGGTATGGGTGAAAGGGCTGGAAATGCTGCCATGGCAAGTGCTGTAGCGGTAATTAAAGATTTTGCCCCGGAAGTAGAGATTAAGATCAGAGAGTCGTCCATCTATAAGGTAAGCAAACTGGTAGAAACCTTTTCAGGGGTCCGCATCCCTTCTAACAAGCCAATTGTGGGCGACAATGTGTTTACACAAACGGCCGGTATCCATGCAGATGGCGACAATAAAAACAACCTGTATTTTAATGACCTGCTGCCTGAGCGCTTTGGCAGAAAACGCCAGTATGCACTGGGAAAAACATCGGGAAAAGCTAATATTGAGAAGAACCTGCAGGAACTGGGCTTAAAGTTAAATGATGCCGACCTGAAGAAAGTTACACAACGTGTGATTGAACTGGGCGACAAAAAGGAGACGGTAACCAAGGAGGACCTGCCTTATATCATTTCTGATGTACTGGACAGTAGTTTATATGAAGAAAAGGTGGCTGTGCAATCTTATGTGCTGACCAATGCCATGGGCCTGCGCCCTTCTGCAACGATATCTGTATGGATTGAAGGTGAGAAATTTGAAGAACACGCCCAGGGTGACGGACAGTTTGATGCTTTTATGAATGCGCTGACCAAAGTGTATAACAAGAAAAAAAGGACCTTGCCCAAGCTGGTAGACTATGCCGTACGGATAGCCCCCGGCAGTAACTCTGATGCCCTTTGCGAAACGATCATTACATGGGAAACTGAAGCAAAAATATTCATTACCAGGGGACTGGATTCAGACCAGACGGTTTGTGCCATTAAAGCCACCCAGAAAATGCTGAACATCATTTAAGGATGTACCTTAGCCAAAAAACTACTAAAAACAATTTTTAAACCACAATTACAAAATATATGAAACTGAATATTGCTCTGCTAGCAGGAGATGGAATTGGCCCGGAGGTAATTGACCAGGCTGTTAAAGTATCAAATGCGGTAGCAAAGAAATTTAACCACGAAATTGTATGGACATCAGGTATTACAGGAGCTGCGGCTATAGATGCAGTTGGCGAACCTTATCCGGATGCTACACATGAGATCTGCATGGCTGCCGATGCCGTATTGTTTGGTGCAATTGGTCACCCTCGTTTTGACAATGACCCTAAAGCTACCGTTCGCCCGGAGCAGGGATTGCTGAAAATGCGTCAGAAACTGGGCTTATTTGCAAACGTACGCCCAACTTTTACTTTCCCTTCCTTAATTGACAACTCGCCTTTAAAAAGAGAGCGCATTGAAGGTACCGACCTGATCATTCTGCGCGAATTAACAGGGGGTATCTATTTTGGCGAAAGAGGCAGAAAGGACGATGGCAATACCGCTTTTGATACTTGTACCTATACCAGGGCCGAGATTCAGCGTCTGGCAAAATTAGGTTTCGAAATGGCGATGACCCGCAGTAAAAAACTATGCTGCGTAGATAAAGCAAACGTTCTGGAGTCTTCACGTTTATGGAGAGAAACGGTACAGGATATGGAAAAAGATTATCCTGAGGTTGAGGTAAGCTATGAATTTGTGGACGCCGTAGCCATGCGTTTGGTTCAATGGCCAAGCTCATATGATGTATTGATCACAGAAAACCTGTTTGGCGATATTTTAACCGACGAGGCTTCTGTAATTTCAGGTTCTATGGGACTAATGCCTTCGGCATCTATCGGTGTACATACTTCTTTATTTGAGCCCATCCATGGTTCTTACCCTCAGGCTGCAGGTAAAGACATTGCCAACCCATTGGCTACCGTACTTTCGGCTGCCATGATGTTTGAAGATGCTTTTGGTTTAAAAGAAGAGGCGGAACTGATCAGGGCCGTTGTAAACAAATCTTTAGCTGAAGGTATGGTTACTGAAGACCTTTCAGGAAAAAACAAAGCTTACAAAACAAGTGAAGTTGGCGACTGGCTGGCTGCTAATATTTAATACATTCCCGTCATCTCTCCTATCATCGAGATGAGGGGACATAAAAAAAACAAATTAAAACCGTCATCTGTTCTCCGGGTGACGGTTCTTATTTTTCCTAAAATGACTGACTTTAGCCCACTCGATTCTGAAGCTGCTTCAAAACGGCTGAACAACATCGTAAAACGTACTCCCCTCATTTATAACGCCAAATTATCTGAAAAATATGAAGCAGAAATTTACCTGAAGCGTGAAGACCTGCAGGTAGTACGCTCGTACAAATTGCGAGGGGCCTATAACATGATCAGCCAGCTGAGCACAGCGCAGCTGAACAGGGGAATTGTATGTGCAAGTGCCGGAAACCATGCCCAGGGCGTTGCTTTTTCCTGTGATAAACTGGGTACTAAGGGTGTCATTTTTATGCCCGAAATTACACCGCGGCAAAAAGTAAAGCAAACAGAGATGTTTGGCAATGGCCAGGTAGAACTGGTATTGGTTGGTGATACTTTTGACGATTGCCTTAGGGAAGCCCTGGCCTATACCGCAGCCCATAACATGACCTTTATCCCTCCTTTTGACAATTACAGTATCATTGAGGGCCAGGGCACAGTTGGTGTAGAAATACTGCAGGACCTTCCCGATGCCGAAGTGGTTATTATGCCCGTAGGTGGTGGCGGGCTTGCTGCCGGTGCCGGTACTTATCTTAAAAGCAAAAATCCGCACATTGTATTGCTGGGTGCAGAGCCTGAAGGTGCCCCTTCCATGTCTGAAGCCCTTACACAGGGCGCGCCGGTTACCTTAGCAGCCATTGAACGTTTTGTGGATGGTGCGGCAGTAAAACGCGTTGGCGAGCTGACTTATGAACTGTGTGCCAGGGTGCTGGATGACATGCAGCTGGTTGCCGAAGGAAAGGTTTGTACCACGATATTAAAATTATACAATGAGGATGCCATTGTAGTGGAGCCTGCAGGTGCTTTATCGGTAGCCGCACTGGATGCTTATGCAGATAAAATCAAAGGCAAAAAGGTAGTGTGTGTCATCAGCGGCGGCAACAACGATATTGAACGCATGCAGGAGATCAAAGAGAAATCTTTGCTGTACGAAGGACTGAAACATTACTTCATTGTCCGTTTTCCGCAAAGGCCGGGTGCACTGAAGTTATTTGTGAACAATGTGCTGGGCCCGCATGATGACATTACCCGCTTCGAGTTCATCAAAAAAACAAACCGGGAAAACGGCCCGGCACTGGTTGGTATAGAGCTGGCCAATAAAGCTGATTATAATGCCCTGGTACAGCGTATGAAGGAATTTAAGTTTGAAATTATTGAACTGAACAACGACCAGACCTTGTTTGAATACCTGGTTTAGATGGGTTTTAGGTAGCAGGATTTCGCATAACATTTTGATTACAGGAAGCGTATAAGAAATGGCTGAGGTTTTTGTGGCAATAAATTTGCTACAGCTAACAAAAACACACAAACACATGAAAAAGCTTATACTATTACTGTTATGCACGGCTACACTGGGTCTGGCTTCGTGCAAGAAGGATACGATTATCCAGGATACGCCAAATAGAACTTATAATTTTACGATACAACCCAATCAGTGGGTATTGAGTGCCGATGGATATAATTATACCTATGAATGGAGAAATTCTATTATTGACGAGATAACTGTTGATGATGAAGGAGTTTTAGTTTATGCTTCCCATCCGGTAAATTCCAGCAGCTATATCCAACTCCCTTACACCTATGATGCAAATGCTTACAGCTATGAGCTTTTTGTTGGGGGCATAGCCATTGACATACAAACATCTGACAATCAAGATACTAATCCAGTAAAACCAACAAAACCTATTTTAGTTAAAGTGGTTGTTATTCCTTCTAAATATGCTGGTAATTAATCTACATTACTAAGAATATAAAAATGCCGGTACGCTTATAGTATACCGGCATTTTTTTTCAACCAAGGTTCATCCACACCTGGGTGTAGCTTTGTCATGTTTCAGAATTATACTGTCCAATCAGTTTGAGATCTTTTTATTGTCCTTTCCTGTTTTGAAGGTTTCATAAAATTCTCCTTTTATCCATTGTATTTTATTAATATCGTACATGGACGGGGCAATGATATAGTTTCCTGTTTCGGTATCCAGAATTACAACAACATGGTCATTTACTTCTGTCCTGAATTTACCCTTATTCTGGTCTGATGTGCTTTTAAAGCTGATGACAGTAAACATTAAGCCTGCGGCCAAAAAACCCATTAAAAGGGATTTTGCATCTAGTGTGATTTTCATATTCTTAAGATTTTTGCGTGTAAAATCAAGATACAAAGATTAGATAGAACCATTGCTTTTCTTTCAGTAACAATTCTATGTGAGTACGCTTTTGCCATCCTGAAATTGGAATTTCACAAGAACGCTTCCCTATTTAAGTGACGATTCGGAATAAAATGCCATCGCTTTGCTGATAAAAGTCCTGAAACCTGGATCTGATGAACCCATCTCATTGGTAAATCTTTCGTCTGACAGGTAAAGTTCTCCCAACCCTTTGTATGTCTGGGCCTGTTTATCAGCGGCAAGGTGGGTACCCCAAAGTTTCCTGGTATTCAGGTAGTGCTGCTCAACCAGCTCCTGAACGCTATGGCTGGAAGGGTCTTGATGTTTCAACAAGTATAAGGCTTTGCCAAGTTCTTTTTGCCTGGCTACTAGTACCTGCATCTCTTCTTTGTTTAGGCTTTTCAAATGATTTTCTGCATGGGTTACGGCTTCTTCGCCGTAATTAAGGATGGCCTGGCTTCTGTAGGCTTGGGCTTCATCCCGGTTTAGTCCTTCATATAGGTCTTCCAGGTTTAACATGGTTTTATGTTTTAGTGAATGTATAGTGTTTTCCAGCGTTTTCATCAGCATTGCCAATCTTGCTTTTTTTGCCTTTAGCATCGCCTTATGACTCTCCAATGCTTGCATCAGGTCAAAATTTGGATTGTCCAGGATAGAGCGGATTTCTTTGAGCGGAAAGTCAAGCTCCCTATAAAACAAGATTTGTTGCAACCGTAACAATTCCGGTTCTTTGTAAAGGCGATACCGGGTCAAAGTTCTTTCAGCAGGTTTAAGTAAACCCATCTGGTCATAAAGGTGCAGGGTCTTTACAGTTACACCGGCCAATTTTGCCAGTTGTTTTACCGAATAGATGCTTAACTTTTTCATTTTGTTCATATTGATGAGGCAAAGATAGGCTATGACCTTGGGTAAGGGTCAAGAACTATTTTCAAAAAAATTTTTCCGGTAAAAAGTTTCCGGGTAATCCAACACGCTCATATCCCGAAGGTACAATTTGCCAGGAAAAGCCAAATTTATCATCGAGCCAGCCGCAGTGGTCATACCTGCCCCCTGCACCCAGCTTTTCCCAATAAGAGTCAATCTCTTCCTGTGTCTGGATTCTACTACAAAGGAATTGGCAGGTGTAGGTTTATATACAAAACCATCGCTAAAAGACAATGCTTCGGGCTGAATGGTTTCATGCTACCTTTTGCCGAGATAAAAAGTAAAGTTGGTGATCCATTGGCAAACAAGGGCAATGAAAAAGGAGTACTGTTTTCACAATGTTCTATAACCAGGATCCTGTCTACGTATCCGGCAAGCGCTACACCAGGTTTAAAGTTGTATACTTTCATAACAGCCGTACACAAATATCTATATTACAGACAATAAAATCTAAGCCCGTAAGTGACTTTTCTTTAGGCAGCGTATAGCGCAGAGAGTTCTGAAGCCTGTCGCAGGGACTGCACCGCACGGTAAACGTGGTTGATAACGGATTGGTAACGGATTCCGAGTACTTTGGCAATCTGCGGATAACTCAGTTCGTCATAAAACCTCATATTGAGTATCTCTCTTTGTTTTGCAGGAAGCCTGTTGAGCGCCGATAACACCAGTTCCTTTGTCAGGCTGTTTGATTCATTCGAAATGATAATATCTTCTGTAGAAAAAACGTGCTCTGGCGCTGACATGTGTATCAATTTAGAATCACGATGTTTTTTCAAACGGATATGGTTGAGTACCATCGATCGGGTGGACCTGTAGAAATAAGCCTCAACGTTTTTTATCGGTCCGATCTTTCCCCTGTTTTCCCAGAACTTAACAAAAAGGTCCTGTAAAAGATCATCCACAAGATCATCATCATGGAGCATCTTTGAAGCGTACATAAATAGTTTAGGATAAAGTTCGACATGTAGGGCTGAATAATTCTTCCGCCTTCCGGCTAGTGAGCCATTCCATAATGCAATCAATTTCTCGGACATCATAACGTATCAATATTTGGTTGATACGAAGATGCGGCCCAGTCAAAAAAACGATGGGTATAAATTCATAAAATAGGAGTGTATTTTCGCCTAACCGATTTAGCACATCAATAAAGGCGCATTTTCCCTGTTATTTAATTTTGTACCGTTTGTTAAATGACTTCCTGTGCCTCTTGATAAATGCTGATGGGTTCAGGCCGAAAAGCTTGGAAAACTGTTTTCCAAAATATTTGGCATCATTAAATCCAGACCTGAAAGCTACTTCAGTTACATTATGGTCTGAGTTGATCATGAGTTCTGCGGCCTTACGCAACCTGATGAACCTGATAAATGAATTTACGGATTGCCCGGAGATGGATTTCACCCGTTTATAAAGCGTAGAGTGGCTCATGCCTACCTCCTCAGCGAGTGCCTTGATACCAAAATCTGAATCTGTCAGGTGCATTTCCACAACCTGTATGCAGGTATCGAGAAATTTCTTGTATTCTTCAGAGACCACAACAGAATTTGACTGGAGTGTAATTTCATTAAAGAAATAATTCTGCAGGTTATTACGGTTCTTCAGGAGATTGGCAACCCTGGCGATGAGGTATTCACGTTCAAAAGGCTTATTGATATAATCATCTGCTCCTCCATGAACGCTCTTCAGCTTGATCTCCTGGGATGAACTGGCCGTAAGGAGTATAACAGGGATATAGGAAAGCGTAGGGTTGGACTTGATCTTCTGACAGAGCTCAATCCCGTCGATCCCCTGCATCCTGTAATCAGTTATGATCAGATCGGGAAGCTTTTCAGCTGCAAGCTCAAGCCCCTGTGCTCCATTTTCTGCTTCATATACGGTATAGTTATCCTTAAACAACCCTATGATATATTTTCTGATATCCCTTTCATCATCCACCACCAAAATGGATTGCCTGTCGCTCACCAAATTGGTTTCAAGGCTGATCAGCTCATTCTCCGACTGTTCGGGGCTTTCCCCGACAATGAGTTCATCAAATAAATCGGATACCGTATGATCATCCAGGCCAGGTGTCCCATCCAGATGCCCTGTCCCTTTAAGCAGGCTGATGCAGAAAACACTTCCTCCCTCGGTGCTGTTTTCAAAAGAGACTGTCCCGGAATGTGACTCCATAAATTGCTTAGCCAAATAAAGGCCTATTCCAAAGCCCGATTTATGGCCTCCATCCTTCCGCTCGGCCTGATAAAAACGCTCAAATATCCGGTCTTTAGCAGCTTCCGGAATCCCGGGCCCGGAATCTGCTACGGTAAGCACCAGCTCCCGATCTGTTTCGCTAAGCCTTACAGTTACTTTACCATCTCGTGGGGTATACTTCAGCGCATTGGAGAGGAGGTTAAAAAGTACAATCTCCACCTTGATCCTGTCTGCATAGACCACCGCATCATGGGCAACAGATTCATACCTGTAATCAATTTGGTTTGAGGCCGCTTGCTGGGTAAAACAGAGGTAAACCTCCCTGCTTAGTTTATCCAGATCCAGCCTGGAAGCCTTGATGTCATCAAAACCTGCATCAGCTTTTCTAAAGAGCAGCAGCTGATCAACCAGGGTCAGCATCCTTTTGGCATTGCGCTGTATCATATTCAGCTCAGTCTTTTCCTCCCCACTGGAGGCATCTTTCCTGATGAGGTCATTAATCGGGTTGATAATCAGCGATAGCGGAGAACGGAACTCGTGGGAGATATTCGTAAAAAAGGACATACGCTTTTCCGTAAGTGCCTTTTCCTGTTCGTTGATCAGCCTTTCCTTCTCATGGGCAGCGCGTTCCAGCTGCACCTCATATTCCAGCCTGGTCTGGGCCGTCCTGTAACGCTGGTAAATATATAAAAGGGCAGCAATAATGGAAAAGTACCCGAAATAGGCCCACCAGGTCCTGTACCAGGGTGGTAAAACAGTAATTTTCAGGGCAATTTCTTTTTTGCCCCATATTCCTGCTGCGTTTGTACACTTAACCCTAAAAACATAACTGCCTTCGGAAATATGTGTATAGGTGGCCTTTCTTCCCGTTCCTGAATTGTTCCATCCGCGATCCCAGCCTTCCATGATATACTGATAAGAAATTTTGTCGGGCGATGAGTACTCAAGTGCGGTAAAGCCAAATGAGAATACCGCCTGATCGTATGGCACTCTGATTTCCTTTATCGTCTCCTTATCCGCTGCTAAGATCAGATCAGTTTTTTTTTCTAAGGGGATATTGTTAACGGTGATGTCTGTAAGGAACAGGTTTGGCTGGGGCCGGGCCGGAACAATCTGGTGTGGATCAAAAATACTGAAGCCCTTTATGCCGCCAAAAACGATTTCTCCGGATTTTAGCCTGATACCGGCATTGACCTGAAACTGGTTGCTCTGCAGGCCGTCGCTCTGGTAAAAATTCCTGAAGGTCCGTTTCTTCAGGTTCATTGCAGATACGCCATAATAGGTACTCATCCATAGATTCCCCTGGTGGTCGTCAATTAGGGTCAATACTGAATTGTTGCTCAGCCCTTCGGCGGTAGTAAACTGTGATATGGATTTCCCCTTTACCGGATCGAATAAAATAAGTCCGCCGCCTTCCGTCCCAATCCAAAGTAGTCCGGCACTATCTTCATAAATTGCCCTGACCGTATACCCCACATCATAAAAAATATGATGTTTTTTCACCTTATCAATCTTAACCAATTGCGTAAGTGTACCACCCCAGATGCTGCCGTTCCGTGTTTGCATCATGGTAAAGAGGTCGCTCAGCCTTAAGTCAAAAAGCTCAAAACGGTCAGCCGACCTGTTCAGTTTGTAAAGCGCCCCAAAAAAACTCCCCCTCCGAAGGGTTCCTGCCCAGATGTCCCGGTCTGCATCTTCAAAAACAGTAAAGGCAACCTTCATCTCTGCTCCGGTATGGGGGTTGATCAGCTGATAGCGGCTGAACTTTCCAGTTGCCGGATCAAAACGGTTGGGGCCCTCAGTAAAGGTACCCATCCAAACCTGGCCCCGATCATCGGAAATCAGGGAAGTAACTAAATCAGAAGAAATTGAACGGGGATCAGCAGATCTCCTGAAATTGGTAAACCGGTCGGTTTTTCTGTCCCATATGCTCAGGCCGGCCCCATCGGTACCAATATAAAGCCCTCCACCAGGTCTTTCCAGGAACGCAGATACAGCATTGCCCTGAAAAGAATTATTTCCTGGATTTTGTGACCAGGTCCTAAAGGTCTTCTTAAGCGGATCCACTATAATTACCCCGCTAAAAGAGGTCCCAATCCATTTCCTGGAGTTATTGTCTATGAATATGGAAAAAATCTGTTCTCCTTTTAGTCTGTCGCCCTTACTTCCTACAACAAGCGGTACTGCAGTATCCTTTTTAGGGTCATAACAATATACACCATCCCCATTGGTACCCATGTAAAGTTCACCGCCTTTATCCGGGGTAATACTCGAAATCGTCTTACCTGCAAGCTCATTCCCTAAACCCGGAACCCATACCATTTCTTTCTTTAAAATGTCATAGCTGTACAGGCCGTTAAATGTCCCTATAAAAACCTGTTTAGCCGTTACGGCCATAGTTATTGCGAGTGTTATTTTTGTATCACAAAGCATGAGTTTACCCTTCAGGTCATCGAGGTAACAAAGCCCAAGGTTCTGGGCAAATACCCACACCCGGCCATTGTTTCCTACCTTTACCGACTGAACACCATAAGTGGTGGTCTGGACACCATTCAACATCAGCGGTACCTGCTCGGCAATCACAGTGCCTTTTTTATATATCAATAAACCCAGTCCCTCAGTACCAATCAACATGGTATTTTGAGGTCCCGGAACAATGTCCCTGATTACATTGGTAATGGGAGCGGTCTTCCCTGTTGTAATATTGCGGAAACCTGCTGTTCTGAATGTCCCTTTCAAGTCATTGTACACACTCAGCCCCTGCCGGGTACCAATCCAAAGATTATAGTCCTCATCGCCGTTAATGGTATGTATGATGTTATGGACCAGTGAAAGTTTATCGTTGATCTGGTTTCTGAATACCTTAAAACCATAACCGTCATAACGGCTCAGCCCATCTTTGGTCCCGAACCAGAAGAACCCCTTTTTATCCTGATAAACAGAGCGGACAAAATTATTGGGAAGCCCATCTTCTATACCCAGATAGCGCACTGCAGGAGGATCGACGGGAGCGCCTATACACAGCACTGAGTACAGTAAGAGAAAGGTTAGAAAGACTTTAGGCACGTTTGTTGGAATTCTAGGATACTAAAATAACGAAACATTATTACAATAGAAAGCTCCCCTGCTTATTCCTGGTTAGCAATGAGCTTACTTATGTTACTGGTATGCCTTTTTAACCTTTATAAATCAATTTTTTGATAGGATAATTTTCCAAACTTCAGTTCTTTTCCTTTGCTATTTGTAATTGAAACAGGCGCTTCACAGGTAAAATAATACACTCCGTTTTTACGGGTCAGTATTGCCGATGTTTTCTCTTTAGCGGTTATGCTGAACCCCCTTGCCTTCAACTCAGTACCATTACCCAGAAAAAGGGTATAATCGTCGTTTTTTTCAGTAACTACAGCATAGGTAGCTCTGGCTGATATGTTATTATATAATACAGTTTCATCTTTAACCGAGGAAAAAATATAGTCTATTCTGCCGGTTTTGCTTTTTACAATGATGCCGACAAAATCAGAGGAGGCATCGGCCGGGTTAAATGAATTTATCGATTCAATAGATTTTCCTTCTTTTTCTGTACTGGGTTCAAAAACAGAAACAAATGGATGCTTCCAGGCTTCGCCATGCTGACGTGCCGCAATGGTTAAAAACGGGGCCTTTTCAACATCATAAGGAATGCCATGACCCTCTTTACGGAAAGCTTTTGTAGGTGGGGATTTAATAGAAAATACTTCTCTGCCAGCATAACCTTTCATCCAGAGGTTCATGTAAACATGGTCACCATCTGGCATACTCATTTTCCATTCGGCTTTATAATCTTTGTCGGTAGTTACCGACTTTTTATCCCACATATAATCCAGGGCAAACAAATGTCCGCCTGCAAAAGCCATATCTTCGCTCGGTTTCAACATCAACGGTCTGCCGGTTGCATCAGTTATTTTCATCTCCTGTCCTAAATTGTGATAAAAATAGTCGTGGAACTTATCACCCTGGCGCTGCTTTTTTGACCGGAAGATATCTACATAATAACCGGTAGATTCAGCTGTACGTACAATACTTAAAAAACGGTTTTGATCGCTCCTGCTCTCAGGTTCCAGGAAATAGACTGCTGAGAATGTAATGTCCGGATAATAGCCTTCTTTTTGCTCTGGCTTAGGGTAACAGATCAACAGATCAAATGCATGGTTGCTCAACATTTCAGGATAGGCAGATATGCCATCCACCATAACCGTGTTGTGGGCGGGAAATTGTGAGTAGTATTCTTTATAATCAGGTTGAAAATAAGTAGATCCTATGCCAGATTCGGCACCCTGGACAAAACCCTTACCATATAGCTCTATAGAAACCCCGTTGGAATGCATGTGATTACCCAGGGATGCATTTTGGGAGATCATTAATCCGTTTTTTTTATTTTCGTATCCACTGCGCTGAACAAACCAGCTTACATTGGGTGCATAAAATGTCTGCGTTATAAAATCCCCTATTTTTCCCGGCATTATTTTTTGGTCCAGCTTTAAGGGTTTACTGGTAAAAAAAGAGGATACCTGCGGCTCAGGGCCCTGAACTTCCGGACGCTCCTCACCGGCCTTAGAATCAAACAACCGGTACATCCGGGTAAATGTCAATTCATCTTCCCTACGTTTATACTTTTGGGCCATCCTTACCATATCACTAAATGCTTCAGTATAAACAGGTCCATAATGTGTATCGCCAAATGCGGTGATATGCCCATTGGGAAACAGGTATTGGGGCAACATTTTAACGGCTTTAGTTATAATGGGTGTATAAGGCAATAAATTCTGGTTAAAGGTATTGTCGTAGTCACGGATAAAATTGGTCAGGTCTTTAGTTACCCCCTGCGAATACCCAGGAGATTCGGCCCAGACCCCCGTATTGGCATCGTATCCATATTGCATAAATTTGGTCAATGACCATTGGCGTGCTGATGTTTTGTTCAGGATATAGTCGATGTAGTATTCGCGTCCCTTGCCGTCAGCATACTTTTTGTTTTCTTCCAATACCATAGCCACCTTTAAGATAAACTTGGCCTGATGTAAATTCCAGTTATTTTGCGGAACCCCGTTTTTAATGGTAATGTCTATCCATTTCTTTAATGTGGCTTCATATTTATCTGTTTTATCCGCGTGTTTTGAGCTGATATAGGGATAAAGAAAATCATATAAATAGGCAAGCTCATTTAAAATACGCTCCTGGATCACCTCAAAGGTAGACAGGCCTACTAAGGTTTGGGCATGGCTATTGTTTAAATCAATGGGTTCATTGCGGTAATACATTCCCATCATATAAGTATCGAAAACAGCATAGGCAAACTTCGCATATTTTTCATCGCCGTAAAGCCAGTAAACAAAAGCAGCATCCTTGCCAAGCCCCATAATTTGCTCGTTAATGCTTTCTATGCCCGAAGCATTGGCTTGTTCGCCCCATTCCAGCGGCATACCTGCTTTTTTGGTGTTGTGGAAATAAACACCTTTAGTGTCATCCATATAGGGAACAATATCTTCCAATTTTGGCCTGCTGTATACTGCTGCCTGGCCCCTGGTACTGCCAAAACGAACTGTTGGCACCGGTGCCTCCCCGTCTGCATGTGAATATACGCCCCCCTTAATGTATACATTTGTAGCTTTGCTTTTCCAGTACATCATTAACCTGGAAGGCATCCAGGTTGGGTCGATAACATGCTGGTCAACATATTTATCGATCCGGTTCGTTATACCTTTCAATACCCCCTGTGCCCATTTTTCTTTTTTAACCTGTTCCAGAACAATTTGTTTACCTGCAGTGGTAGTCATCAGTCTGGGATGGGTTTCAGGTAAATTGGCCGGCAAAGGTATTTGCTGTGCCCGGGTATGGTAACTCACCAGAAGCAGGATAAGTATTTGGGTATATCTCTTTTTCATGCGTTTATGACAATTGTAAACTTAAAATATTCGATTCAAAATACACCATTTCTTTTTGTAGAATCTCTGACAAGCAGTTCGGCCGGAACCACAACTTGTTCTGGTTTATTGGAATCTCCTTTAGGGTCCAGCATTTTCAATAAGGCATGAATAGATTGCATGGCAAGTTTTTTTATGGGTTGTGCCACAGCAGTAATAGAGGGAGAATAAATGTTAAAAACCTCATGATCATCAAATACCACCATAGCAATGTCTTCCGGAATATTGATGTTTAACTGGCTCATTGCTTTAATACCACTAAATGCCAGGTAGTTTGTAGCAAAAAAAATCGCATCTATTTGCGGGTTCATCTTAATGAACTTTACCATTTCTTTTACTTTATGGTCAAAATCCCTGTTAAAAGCCATGGCTTTGATCAATAAGGGCAGTTCACTTTCGGCCATCGCCTGCTGATATCCTTCCCGCCGGTCCTGCATCTGCACCTGATCGGAATCCAATACTACAAAAGCTATATTTTTAAAGCCTGCTCCTATAAGATATTTTGACGCCTCATAACTTCCTTTATAATTATCCAGCACTACATAGCTGGTATCCACCCCTTTCAGGTAGCGGTCAAAAAGCACAACTGGCAGGCCATCGTCAATCAGTTCCTGAATATCCTTTTCAATACCCGAGGGCGGAGTGATGATATAGCCATCCACATGACGTTCGCGAAAAAGCCTGATCAGTCCTTTTGTTTTATAAAGATCGTTATCTGTGCTGCAATAAATAATCCTGTAACCATTCTTATAGGCCAGTTCTTCGATATGATAGGCCACCTGTGCAAAGAAATAATCAGAAATATTCTCAACCATCAGCCCTATGATCATGGTTTTTCCGGTGCTCAGGCTTTTAGCCAGCTCGTTGGGCTTATACGCTCTTTGTGCTGCATATTTAATTACCCGGTCAGCAAGTTCATCACTTATCCTCTTTTCTTTAGCTTTACCGTTTAAAATAAAAGAAATGGTTGTTTTGGATATATTCAGTTCAGCAGCAATATCACGGATCGATAACCTCTTTGCCATTTTGTTGCCTATGCTTTAAAAGCTGCGTATTGCCCTGACACCAAACCTGAATTTTTCTTTGAAAGTATTGTTTATCCAAACCGTTTGCCCGTCGTATTCTTTTTTATTGGTAAAATTAGCCGAATCTTTCAAATATGGCCCGAAGGTAATAAAATAAGCATGGCTGATCGGCGTACCTGCCCCTGTGTTGGAACTGTTATATTCTGTAGAACACCAGTAATTGCTCTCCTTAAGCCCGCCAATTAGGTCTTTCCTGGAGCGGATGATGGCCAGTTCTTCAACACTGGGCAAATACCAGTCGGCATAGCCGCCACCTTTGTAATTTTTGGCCCACCAGGCGGCATAATCACCTTCGCCCCCCATATAAGCGATGATCTTATCGGTATTTACCAAACCCGTACCCTGTGGAATTGTTGTACCAACAATAACCAGTTTGCCACTGCTCCACGGCGCGTAGGCAATGTCCTGATCGGAAATGATCATCCCTCCCCCGGCTGCGTTAATGTAAAATACAACACCACCCTGGTACCATTGCCCCAGTTTTAAAGGGGCTCCCTGTGCAAGCACTTCAAATGTAGCGGTTGCAGTTGCCGCGGCATAGCCCCCTGACGCTGCCTGAGTAGCGGTAATGGTGGTTTGCCCTATCCCTTTCAGGGTTACGGTGTTGCCAGAAACCTCGGCAACGCCCGTATTACTGCTGGTATAGGTAAAAGAACCTTCGCTATCGCTTACAGGCGGTGTTATGGTAAAAGCTGCAGCACCCATATTCCGGGCATTTACCGTAAAGGACAATACCGGCACAGTACCTTCATCTTTCTTACAGGATACCAATGTAAAAATACAAAGGATTATTATCGTTAATTTTCTCATTTTCTCTATGTTAAAATTTTCTGCTATTCTACCTTAATGGTTAAATTTCTGATTGTCGACTTAGAGCCCCCTTCGACTGTTGAATTTACGGCAACAAAGGTCACTTTATAAGTCCCCGGACTGGTAAATTTGTAGCGGTAAGTATTCACCACATCAAGCCTTTTTTTGATATATACCCCCCTGTCAAGAATAATGCTTGACAATTTAAAGGCCCTGGAGATCATCCAGTCTTCATCACTATAGCCATCTGCACCGGTAGGGAAAGTCGAGCTCGCATCAAGTGTCCATTTCAGGGAATCTTTTACAGATTCGCCTTTAAAGCTATAAGCATTAAAACCAGCCAGCCTGTTGTCATTGGCCGAGTTCACATTATTGGTAGTGATGCCATTTAAATAGACCAGGCCATTAGATCCGATATTGTTCAGCTTGAAATTAGTCATTTGCCATGACCTCGCCTTTGAGGTAGCGGAAGAGGTTGTACTTTTG
The DNA here is from genome assembly GCF_014200825.1 of Pedobacter sp. AK017. Lineage (NCBI taxonomy): Bacteria > Pseudomonadati > Bacteroidota > Sphingobacteriia > Sphingobacteriales > Sphingobacteriaceae > Pedobacter > Pedobacter sp. AK017. The sequence continues at coordinate 34,578 of NZ_JACHCW010000015.1, read as the reverse complement.
TACCTGAAAGCAATAAATACGGTATCTCTCGCAGTCCGGAAATCTGAGATATCGAACAAGCTGGTTACTGCCGTAGTGCTGGTTACTGCAGGCCAGGTAACCCGGTCAGAAATATCTACCCAATTGCCATTGCGCACACTGGCAGAATCGCTCCATTTCCCATTGAATTTATTCGAAGCAAACACACTCAGGTTCCTGGGCTGGTTAATAGCGGCATTGGTAAAATTGTCATTGTACTTTACTGCAAAGCCCAATTGGTTTGTGGCATTGGGATCGGTGATCCTGTCAATTTTATCATATTCCTTACCTGGCTGGCCAGAATAAAAGGTGATCATATCCGGATTACCTGCAAAAGTAAATACAGCATCTTCAGTGGTTGACACCGTTGTCTTCTCTGCCGAAACCTCAAAATCCGGTGTGGTTAAAGCATCCTTTTTGCAGGCATATAATGCCGCTGCTATCAGGATCAGGTATGCAAAAAATCTATATCTTTTCATCATGTATTTTTTTATCCTGCAATTTTAGTATCCAGGGTTCTGTACAATCTTTTTATTTAAGGTAATTTCAGATGTCGGTATAGGCCAGATGATGTTCTGTTCTGTAACATTATCTGCAGGTTGCCTGGCTGCAACATCCGAATTGGCATAAATACCCGGAAATGCAGCATTTGAACCCAGCACATCGTTCAGCATGCCCCTCATGGTGCTCACAAGAATGCCCCAGCGTTTCAGGTCCTGATACCTTAAACATTCAAATGCGAGCTCCAGGTACCTTTCATTCTGGATAGCCGTTAAAAATTGTTGTGGCCCTAAACCAGCAGGCAGATCTGCTGCGGCAGAGGTTGGAACATAGCGGTTAACGGTGATCTTTGGCGCTTCTCCTGCATAAGTGAAAACCGCTCCTGTTTGTGCTGCAGTAGATGCACCACTTGTATTTGCAGGCGCAGTAGCAGTAGAAGTTCCAGCTGTTGTTACCCTGTATAACCGTCCAATCCCCAATGGCGTGCTCAGGTCCGGAACAATTACATAATCGTTGAGTGCATAAGCTGTACCCGCAGCCCAGTTGCCCCTGCTTAAAGTAACCGTAGGATTAGCCGTATAATTCGTACCCTGGGCAACAACCGCAATCTGAAGTTTGTTTGGTGGGTTGTAGGGGTCACTGGAGCCACCTACAAATGCAAGGATCCCGCCACCGGTACCACCGCCACCTACAAGCCTTACTGCCGGCACGGCACCTGCGAAAGTAGTGCTTGTACCATTTTCTACGGTTACACTTTCCAGCATAGGGCTTGTACTGTAGGCCCTTCTGCGAACCTGGTTTATGGCATTATAGGCTGCCAGTGTTGGGCCGTTCACATAGTTTTCTGCCTCAGCAAACATGAGCAGCACATCGGCATACCTGAGCACAGGAAAGTTACTGTCACTGTTTCCACGTTGTCTCCTGCTGATGCTTCCTTCCTCCTGTCTTCTCCACTTACCCGGATACTTGTTCCATACCACTTTATCGTTAAAATAAGTACGGGCCGGAACCGGAGATGCAGATACGGAGACTGTTGGCCAGCTATAGTTGGCCACAGTCCTGTTTCTGCGGAGGTCGCCCGGCTTGTACGAAGCGTATAATCTGGCATGTGCATACAGGTTTCCAAGGGCAAAACCTGTATCAATGGCATTTACGCCATCAGTTCCCACAGCTACTGCCTGACCAATTTCAGAAGACATTTTAACGCCGTTCACATTGCCAAGCGGGCCTCCCATGCTTTGATTGGCAGCAGCACCCGTATAAATGAACCCCAGTTCCCAGATCACTTCCTGGTTATATACATTCTGTGCCTCATCTATGAAAATTTTTGAAAAATCGCCCAGTGTAACCGGATAGTCAGTCATCACTTTCAAAGCCCATGCCCTTGCCTCTTTATACCTTTCCAGATCATTTACCGGCGCCCCGGCTGCATGCAGGCATACCCTGGCCAGAATTCCCTGAACGGCTTCTCTGGTTACCCTTTCTGTATAGCCCTGTGTTGCCCGGGTTTGCTTTTGCAACAAGCCCTCAGCTTCTGTCATGTCTATAATGATCTGGTCGTAAACCTGCTTTGCTGTAGATTTTTCAATCTGGCCTTCCTCCACTGTTTTGGGTGGCGTTAAACGGATAGGAACACCCCCAAACCATTGTACCAGCATAAAATAATAGTAACCGCGTAAAAACAAGGCTTCACCTTTTGCAGCATTGATCTCATCAGGTGTCAGTTTGCCGCCAGCATTGCCAATGTTCTGCAAAAAAATATTGATCTGGTTAATGGATTGATAACAGGCGGTCCAATGGCTGTTTACCTGGCCGTTGCCCGGATTAGCCGTAAATGAGGTAGGTGAAGTAGCCTGCGGATCGCGGCGGTAACCTTCATCTGTAGGGGCATTTGCAAAAATAATCAGGTTTTCGCATAATGCAGTGCTCCTGAGGTTGGAATACATTGCTGTTAATGCATAATCTACCTGCCATTTTTCGGAATAAAATTGTTCCGGACTCAGGTAATCCTTAGGCTGCTGATCCAGATACTTTTTGCATGAGCCCAGTAACATCAGGTTGCAAAGGCCTATCAAAATAACTATATATCGTTTCATAATCTCTTCTTTTTTCAATTAAAATGTAACATTTGCACCCAGCACTACGGTCCTTGTTCTTGGGTATGGAGAATAATCAAAACCCGGAGTGGTAGAACTGTTTTGTGTAGAGACCTCGGGATCAGGACCTGAATAATTGGTCCAGGTATAAAGGTTCTGTGCCGATACATACAGTCTGGCATTTGAAATCTTCACTTTGCTCAGTAGCTTACCGGAGAAATTATAGCCAAGGTTCACTGTTTTTAAACGGAGGTAAGAGGCATCTTCTATAAAACGCGTGCTGTAGTTCCTTACACCAAAAGCGTTTACCAAAGGGCGTGGGTACTGTGCATCATCGTTATCTACGGTATAATAATCGGCATATTGCGCAAACATATTTAAGCCCAGGTTCCGGTTATCACCGTTGGTACCACCTTCCATAACTGTTCTGTTGGCATTGTATACCTGGTTACCATAGCTCCATTGAAAAAATACGCCCAGGTCAAAACCTTTATAGGTAAAATTATTAGAGATACCACCAATATGACTTGGGTTTGGGTTCCCTATGATGGTCAGATCGCCCACATCAATTACGCCATCTCCATTCAGATCTTTAAACTTCACGTCACCCGGCTGAACAAGCTGTGTGGCATTATTGAAGACCGGAACGTTTGGCTTTAACCTGTAATTGGTAAAAGCACCGTTGTAGCTTACATCAAAATCTTCAAGGCGGTATAAACCATCACTGATATACCCAAAGAAACGGGCTATAGGCTCGCCAATCTGTGCAATGTATAAAGGATTGGTATAGTTGGAACTGAATCTTGGATTAGAACCCAATACCCGCTGATTTCGGGCCAGTCCGAGTACCTCATTTCTTGCAAAAGTGATATTTAAACTTGTGCTCCAGGTAAAATTCTTATTTCTGATGTTATTTGAAGTAAAGGAAATTTCAATCCCTTCATTCTGGATATCGCCTATGTTTTCAAGAATACTTCCAAACCCCATATTTGGCGGCAGCTGTGCACCCAATAACAGGTTATAAGTTTTCTTGTTATAGTAATCCACTTCCAGTGCAAAGCGGTCTTTTAAAAATCCAAGTTCCAGTCCAATATCCAGCATTTTTGCGGTTTCCCATTTCAGGTAAGGATTGGACATGGTAACCGGAGCGGCACCTGGCAATATAGAATTGTTAAAAGAGGACCTGGTACCCGGAATGGCACTGGTAATTTCTACCCTGGATTGGTATGGATAGTCGCCTACCCGGTTATTGCCACCTAATCCGTAACTGATCCTTAATCCTGAATTGCTGATCACATTTTCCAATGGCTTCATAAACGACTCCTGGGCAATGTTCCATTTTAATGCAGCTGATGGGAAGTAACCCCATTTATTGGCGGTCGGGAACTTAGAGGATCCATCGGCCCGGAAAGTGGCGGTAAAAATATATTTTGATTTATAGTTGTAATCTAAACGTCCAAAAAAGGAAGCCAGGTTATTTTGCGATGCAGTTACAGTAGTGGGTAAAACCGTACCCTCGTCGATTCCATTGATGCCAAGGCTCTCATTAGGGACCTGTATGGCAGAAAAAAGGTTCCTGTCCGATTTTCTCAACTGGTTGCTAAAACCTGCAAGTGCCGTAACCGTGTGCGCCTTATTAATTGTTTTCTTATAGGTAAGGGTATTTACATTTTCGAAACCATATTCCTCAATATTGTCTATGCTCCCATTTATGCCATTCGCTCTTCCCTGAATGGTAAACGGACTGCCCCCCCTTGTAAAACGGTTGTTAAAAGCCGTAACCTTCCTGTTCACCACATTGATGTTAAAGGTACTTCTCAGCTTAAAGTCCTTTAAAAATGTGACTTCTGCATAAGAATTCGCGAGCAGGTTCTTTTCTGTTGAAACATTGTCTGAGTTCAGGGCAAGCAGATAAGGGTTAATCCTGTCCTGCGCCCTTGGTGAGGCTTCGTCTGCATCAGAAAAATTATCTTCCAGCTGGCTCAGGTCGCCCGAGGCATTTACCGGTCTGGAACTCCAGATGCTAAACATCAGGTTAAAGTCGGCACTGTTGGTACCGGAACCACTTGCATTTGAAGGTATGCCTATCGACTGCTGACGGGGGGAGTTACCAAACTGCCTGGTCTGCGAAAAATTGGCGGTTACACCGGCCTTAAAATTTTTGGAGATCTCCTGGTCAAGAGTGATCCTTCCCTGATAACGCTTAAACCCGCTGGCAACAACCAGGCCTGTCTGGTCTACATAATTACCGGAAATATAATAATTGGTCTTATCTGCTCTTCCTGATAGCGTTAAGTTGTGGTTCATAAAGGGTGCCACCTGGAACACCTTATCCTGCCAGTCTATACTTGGTGAGTTTCTATACGATTCCAAAGTTCTGCCATTGGTCAGGTAAGCTGCTCTTCCATAATCCTTGTCAATATCAATTTGTAAACGCACAAAATCATAGGCATCCATTACTTTCATAGCAGATATATTGGATTGTGTACCTGCATATACATTGTAGGCAATTTGTGGTGTACCCGCCTTACCTCTCTTGGTAGTGATGAGCACAACACCATTGGCACCCCTTGACCCGTAAATGGCTGTAGAGGATGCATCTTTCAGTACACTGATCGACTCAATATCGTTCGGACTGATGGTGTTCAGCGCATTGCCCTCCTGTGCAAAACCATCAATCACATACAAGGGGCTGGAACTGTTGGTAATAGAACCTGTACCACGTACCTGAATGTCAGAAACGGCACCGGGCTGTCCATCCGGAGATATGATCTGCACCCCTGCAACCCTGCCTGCCAGGGCTTCATCAACTGAAGCTACCGGAGCTTTATTCACATCTTCCATATTCACCACCCCTACTGCCCCTGTCAGGTCTGGTTTCTTTACAGCACCATAACCAATAACCACTACCTCATTTAGTGCACTGTTGTCTTCCTTAAGATTTACGTTTATCTGGGTCTTATTTCCAGGCACAACTTCCTGCGTAACAAACCCGATATAGGAGATCACCAGCACCGCAGCCGTATTGTTGGCAGGTAGCCTGAGGCTAAACTTTCCGTCCGCCAAAGTAGAGGTTCCTGTTGTGCTGTTTTTTACTTTAACACTTACACCAGGCATCCCCTTGCCTTCCGCATCGGTTACCACACCTGTGATCACCTTTTCCTGGGCAAAAGTGTTTAGGGATAAAAGTTGTAAAAAGACGAGTAACGAAAATAACAGCCTGCCAGGTTTTATTTTGCAGCTGTAATTCCTGATACGATAACTTGTCGTACAAAATTGAGTAGAACTTTGTTTCATGTATATTTGGTTTATAGCTTAAAGACAATCATAGATTAATCTTATACTCATAATTTTAAATTATTTATAAATATAAAACGTTTGCTCTACCGGCAATGCGGTCTTTACAGACTGACCAGCCAGGGGCAAATCGGTTCCGGCAGTTCTTGCGGCCAGTTCCTCATTTCTGCCCCATTGCCAGGCTACAACAGTAACTTTAACGGGATAACGGGCTTTAGGGGGCACCTTTGTTAATTTCAGGCGGTTGCCTTGAAGAACAGCCGGGCCTTCTAAAACATAATATTGTACAGGAAGGCCCATATCAGATATTGCATTTAAAGTGATTTCCTTAACGTTAGGCTTAATATCCGGTATTTTCGGAAAATTGATAGTCTGGATGTTTTTCCCGTTGTTGACCACCGGAATATCCATATCGGCCTGCAGCACCGAGGGCTTATACCGCTCATCGCCGGGATGCGCCACAGAAAAAATGGCTGTATGCTTATAGTTCGTCGGGACAGTACCTAAACCTGGCTCCAGCATCATACGGAAAGTTGTAATTCCTGTTGCCTTACTGTATCCCAGCTTTACAAATGGCCCTATTGTTTTATCAATGACAGCCAATTCCGGATTGGAAGGTCTACCAATCTTCGCTCCTACCGGCTGCCCGGCCCAGCCCCTTAAGCGGCCACTAACTGCAGGTACGGTATCTAAAAACGAAGACGAAAGTTCAAAATCAAGACTATCGTTTAATGGAATAAACTTTAAGGTTACCTGTACATGGTTATTGGTTTGGGGTACCTGCATACCGTTCTGATTGTAAGCTAAAAGGCAGGGGATCTTTTTATAGTAAGCACCCTGATACTCCTCAATCCTTTTGGCCATTTCCTGGTCAAAACACCAGAACGATTCTTTCCTGATACCAGTATATGCGGCAACTGTATTACTGGGATATCGGGGCATTTTGTCTTTCTCCCAACGGTCTATCAGCCAGCCGGTATTTACCGGGTCAATCGGTTTTAAAGTTGCCAGTGATTTTTCTGTAGCATCCTTAATCAATCTGTAATGTGCAGCGGTTTTAATATAGTAGGCTATAAAGTCTGTTTTTTTTTGACTCGTAGCAAAATGATATTCCCCGGCACATGGCAGTACGGTTACTGCAGTATGCGGATGTGCCTCCATCCGGTTAAATATTTTGTTAAAATTCGCATTCGGGCTGCTGGCCCCTTCGTATTCTCCAACCGTCATTAATGATGGGATATTATCCACAGTGCGGCCTTCCCAGGTATCAAGACCAAAAATATTTTCAAAATCATACGGATACATTCCACTAACAGAAATGCCGCATAGTGTCCGTTCCGGAAACCAGGCCGAAAAACTGTAGGGAAAATTAGCTGAAGCAGAGTGCCCCATAGGTACCATCGGTACAAAATTAAGCTCCCGGTATCCCGAGCGTTCAGCAAGGTCGGCAATAAACCGGGTAAAAACCTTACCTGCACCATTGGGCACATTAAACAGGATATCAAAAGCAGGAGAAACCCATACAATCCCAAAGCCAATAGTGCTCATTGAATCCCTGAAACTTTTATTTTCAATAATGGATAATTCCTCCATGTTATTCTGAGCCAGTACCAGGCCGCGCAATTTCTTACATTCCGGCGGTATCCATAAAAATGCCCTGGAAGGTCCTTTCTTGCTTATTCCTCCTTCTACGGGTACAGACCATTGCCAGGATTGGCTGTATGCTGCTTCATGACCACAGATCATCAGGCATAACAATAGACTAAAAAAATAATGGGCTGGTTTCTTCATTGAACTATTTTATGCGTGTCTTAATAAACATACCAAAGTATTATGTTTTAATCTATGACAGCTAAAATTTAATTATATACTCGTATTTCCAGTTTTTCTTTTGTGCTTACCAAAAATATCCAACATGTCAAAGAACATCTCCAGGCCAAAATCACTTCTTTTTCATAATCCTTCTCCTTTCTTATAATATTGCAATCATTACCCCAATTGCGCCCAGCAACAGCAAAGCAAACAAGGCAACAGAAAATTTTAATTGCTCCCATAATTCCAGTGTTCTGAATTCCAAAACCATTTCTTCCAGGGCCGGCAGGCCCATACTTAACCAAAAGCGGTGCATTAAAGCCCCTATCAATCCCAGCACCAGTAAAAAACTGATCAGTGCCAGTAGCAGCATCAACCCTATACTCGTCGCAATTTCTTCCGAGTTGCCATGCGGCAAAGCAAATAATTTTGGTGCGGCAAACCACAACAGTACAGCAACAACTCCCAGCAAAACATATTCAATATGCCTGTTAACCGGCATCCATTCCGGTTTTCTTATACTTATTAAATTTTTCATGATTGTTTGATTTAAAGGGGCCCGTTAAGGCCCCATAAGTTTACACCACAATGTGGTCGCCCAGATACAAACTGTCGCTTACCAGTTTGCCATCGGCAGATTCAAAACTGATGTACACCTGCACATGGTCGCCCGAAAAATCGCCCGGCACAAGCAGATTGTAACCCAATGCCGATCTTAGCGCCCCGGCCCTCAGAAAAACAAACTTATCCTTGCTCTCATTGTACACCAGAAAAGTTGCTTTATCCGTACCCAAAGCATTGGTTCCCCCTGTGTTTGCCGTCCAGCTGTAATCGATACGGGCAGCAATACTGGTTTCAATCTGCGGTGCATTTGGCAAATCCAGATTGCCCCTGCTAAATAACACCTCAGGATAATCAACCTTGTAGGGTGCCACCAGTGTCACCGCATTTTTAAGGTTGTAAGCAATTGCTGCATTCATCGCCGACATTTGCGCATCATAGGCCGCAAAGCCTACATTAACGATACCTCTCAGCCTCCTTAACCAGCTCACTACCGCAGTCCATTTCTCACGTTGGATCTGTTGCAATAAAGTTGGTGCTTTGTTCGATTTGCTGGGCCGCATCGAGAGTACATTTCTCCCTTTTACTCTGCGCCCAACGTTGTTCCCCGTTCTGCCGATCATATCGTAAAACGGGCCTCCTGTTAAAAATCCCATGTCTTTTAAATTTTATGGGTTCATTGACGTTTGCAACCTTTTTAAGCTGTGGTTAGCAACGATAGCATCAGCATTTCTTTATTACCTGTAAAACTGGTAAGCTGGCATCCGGTCTATCATCCTGTTTATGGCATTTCTAAACTCTTCCACACTTCCACGCCAGTCAAACGGCACTACAAGCCGTTCATTGCAGCCCAGCTTTTCCAGCCAAAGCTCAAGGGCAACCATCCCTTTTACAACGCGGCAATTCAATATCCATTCCAGGCCTTTCAGGTTGGTCAGCCGATAAGCACAATCCTGGCTGGCCCCGGTATCAATGGCCATAATCAGCTGTTTCATCCTGCCCGCAAACTGAAGCGCAGCGCACATTCTGTCTATCCGGGCCGAAACATCCCCATACTTTAAAACCAGGCTCCCCAGGTTGTCCTTCATTAAATACAGGTTTAACAATAGTAAATGTTTACTCATTATCTTTCCTCCTTTCTTTTTTAATTATCTTATTAACACACCTCCTATTACTCCGGCAATTTCAATGCATACCTGATCAGGTATTGCCCTGCCACTGCATACAAGCTGTTCCCTAGCACCTTAAAACTGCTTATGGGTACATCCTTATATTTGGGCAGGTAAAACGAATAGCAGTAAACCTGTTTCTCCAGATCGTACACATCTATTGCCGCACTTTTCCTGAACAGCGTCAAATCCTCATCCTTGCCCATCAGTTTCGATTGCACAAACAAATATTTGCCCTGGTTTGAACAGTTCGCATTTACCATTAAAGTGGGCGAAGCAAAAGTGAAAGATTTTTCAGCACGCAGCTGATCTACCTTAAACCGGGCCGAATCAATCGGGTCTATGGTCTTTATTTTCTTTACCAGGTTCAGGTTCGTGTCTATCAGCAAAATCTCGTTGCGGTAATGGTACACATAGGTCAGCATGTGCAGCTGCCGGTTATACCTCAGCATACCATCTGTACAAAACAAACCATCTACCTGCTTTTCAAATATGCCGGTATTGCTCATGCTTTCTCCTGGCACACTTACCTTACGCAAACTATTGGCCCGGGTATCCGTATCTATAAAACGGAAAACCATCGTTTGTGTGCCTAAGGGCTGCAGCTGTGCAAAGTATGGGGCTTTTATGCCATAAACCGCTGCCTTCCAAACACCCGTACTGCCTTTCAGGATGCTGCGTTCCAAGCCGTTGTACAGGTAAAAAGAACCGGAATCTATACAAACCTTATAACTGCCCTTTAACTTTACCTCCTGCCTGTTCAGCTCAAGGTTAATGCTTACCGTATCCCTTAACAAAGGGCCAACCTTCAGCAAATGGCCTATGGCCGTTCCACTGGCCAGGTAAACGGAACTTCCAGCCTCACCGGCAAGATAATACGAATTGTATTTTATATCGATGGCCTTATGGCCCTTAACCACCCCAAGCAGGTTCCTTTTAAAATTATAGGTAGCAGCACGCTGTTTAACCGCATAGCGGATGGTTAAATACAGGATAGGTAAAGATGAAAGTACAGCAACAATGATCAGCAAGTAGATAAATTTTTTCATAGATTTCATTTTGAGGGTAACCAACCCGCCAAACCATTTGGTTCAGCGGGCATGTACAGCTATCAAAAACTAGTTCTGTCTGTACAGTGGAATGGTACAAAGGCCGGTCTCTGTATCCTGCAGGTAAGCATCGCCTCCGGCCAGCAGCTGGCAGGCATTCTGGGTAAAGTTTACATCACAGGTGCCAATTACATTGCCTGGGGTAGTACATTCACCCTGGTCATTGTAAGGCGATCCCAGTAAAACATTTGTTGTTGGTTTTGCAGTCGCAAACACAGTGCTCACAGCAACACAGGCCACTGCAACGAGCATTAAAAATGGTTTTTTCATAATTTTTATTTGATTATTTAATGCCTACTCTGTTTTAATCAGGCTTTTCAGCTTCCACCCGTTCAACGCGCATTGAATATTTTTAAACCGCTTCGTCCTCAACACAGCCCAACCCTATCCAGCTTAACACCACAAAGCCCATGTTAAACAGCAGGTGCACATCCCAGCTCATGTCCTCAAAAACACCCCCGCAATGGCATACCGGTCTGTCAACGAACCTCGCAATCACCATGATGTACAAGCTAAACATGAACATCAATCCATAACTGGCCCATAAGGCGGGCACCAAAGTCTTTCTAAAGGCCAAACCTATTGCAATCAGGATCTCAATAGCAGGCACATACCAGGCTACCAGCAGTGTAAAATCTGAAAGTATAGGCGATTGTGCCAGCTGCACCTTAAACTTTTGAAAGTCATGCAGCTTGCTAAATGCTGCATATAAAAACAGCAGGATAAACAGATACCTGACCGCATCCAGCAGCAGCATACACCAAAATCTTTTATTCAATTTTATCATGTTCAAATTATTTTAAACCCAGTTTTAAACGCTTCAAACCCGCCCTCCCAGTCAAACAGCATCTTCCCGGTAGTCTGCTCTATTTTCAACTTCAACCCCAAATACACCCTGTTATCAGCAAACCTCAATTCAAACCCATACTTCCTGCCCTGCACATCAGCCAGCGTAAAAAGGCTGTGTGGCTTGGCTCCCGCATCCACCGACCTGATGAACTGTACTACCTCTGCTGCCAAAGGAATAGCATCCAGCAATCCGCTAATTTTGTAGTGTTTCATTTTTGTTTTCAGTATCATACTTCCCGTCACCATGCTGTCTAAATAAATCTTTACCTCCAAAGGATTACTCATAAATTATATCTGGTTAACGATGTAAAAGTAAGGCAGATCAAAAAAAGGCCCGGGTGCAGGTGCACCCAAAAGCCTAGTATTTTAACAAGCCTTTATTTTTTAAATTACGCCGGTTTCTTTTTAGCGTATCCTTGCTGATATCCAAAAAACAGGCAATACAGGCATCCCTTATTGGGCTTTTCTTTGGTGGCAGCAAACCTTTATACCTTTTGTAAAATTCAAGGATCCGCGTTTCTATATCTTCTATCCCTAATAATGAAGCACGCGACTGCTCCTTGGCCGCATTGTGTTTAGATGAAGTTTTAAAGGCAAATGCTTTCATACCATCCCAATGCTTATAAACAGCATCCATGCAGGCACTGCTGATGCTCCAGAGCAGGGTATCCTTACAAAGCCAGATGCAATAAGGCGATACTTGCTGCCGCATAAAGCAGTCCATTGCCACAATGCTGTTTTCGCGGTAAATGCGAAACAGGTACCTGTCCTGTTCATGGTTGTAGCCATATACCAGTACAAAGCCACGCACTACATAATAAGCTTTTTTGGGTATTTTGTTTTCTTCTTCAATCCGGCAGGCTTTGTTACAAAGTGCCTCTACTATCATGTTTTTCCACAGATAGTCTTCCAGCCCCGCAGGCAGCGGTACATCCGGGTCTATGCTTTTCAGCAAGGCCATCAGCCTTGCAAAAGCGATTTTGTTGTTTAACATTTAAGATTACGTTAACCGTTTGTTTGCCGCTATAGCTTTCCTTTTAACAGCTATACCTGGCACAGTGCGCAAGGCACCCTATATTTCTCTCTTGATGAAAGCAAAATAACTGTTATTTTGCCCCCCAAACCAGCTCAATCAAATACCCTATCGTTTCCCTCAGCGCCTTATAATCCTGTTCCTTATTGATGTCAATGCCCGCAACAGAACTCTTATTGTACCGCGCATGCCAAACCGGATAATAAATGGCACTTAACAAAATGCACATTACCGCCCTAAAATTGACCCCTTTACCTTCAAAATGCCTGTCCGTTAAGGCCAGCAGCGCTGCAGCCGCCTTTTCCCTTTCAACCGATGTCCGGTACATCAGCGGGCTTTCCTCGGTAACCTGCCATAAAATGATCCCCTGCATTTCCCGGTTCTGGCTAAACAGGTCAAAACTGGTCTGCATCAGGGCAATAAACATCTCTTTAACCTCCCTGTCACTCGCCGTTTCGGGCAGCATAAACTTTTCCAGGCTCGGCTTCCAGTAATCTGCCAGCCGCACATAAGTTTCCAGCAGGCCCTTTACACTCCCAAAATGGTTCTTCACTGCTGTGCGGTGCCGGTTTATCCGCAAACCCAGGGCCGTTGCATTAATACCGCGATGGCCCTTTTCTGCCATCATCTCGCCCACTGCCTTCAGCAGCTGCATTTTGGTCCCTTCAGGGTCCCATTTCCTATCGCTCATATACTTATTCAAAATTTCTGATCTTCAATTTCGTTGTTACCCATTCCCAGGCATCCAGTATCAGGTCCATATGTTCAATGCTGTGCGCAGCGGTAATGCTCATGCGGATGCGGGCCTGCTTCAGGCTCACCGCCGGGTAGCCAATCTGGTTGGCATAAACCCCCGCTTCCAGCAGCCATTTGCATACCTCGGCATTTAAACCAGGCGAACCGATGATCACCGGTACTATCGCACTCGCACTGTTCTCCGTATTCAGTTTCAGATCCGCCAGGCCTTTTTTCAAATGATCAATGTTTTCCCAAAGCTTCACTTTGCGCCAGGGTTCCTCATCTATCAGGTCTATACTTTTCAATACGCAAAGCGATGCCGGACTGGGCGCTACCGAAAATATATGCTGCGCCGCCTGGAACTTCAGGTATTCAATAATTTCCGGCTCGGCCACCACATAACCACCCAGGTGGCCAAAAGTTTTGCTAAAGGTGCCGGTAATGATGTCCACATCCTTCCAGGCCTCATGCAGCTCAATCACCCCGCGGCCCGTTTCGCCAATTACCCCAATGCCATGCGCATCGTCCATCGCCAAAAAAGCACCATACTTTTTGCAAAGCGAAACAATGTCCTTAAGCGGCGCCAGGTCTGCCGGCTGGCTGTACACCCCATCCACAATCACCACTATGCTCCGGTACTTGCCCTGGCTGCCCAGCAGCATCCTTTCCAGGTGCTCCATATTGTTGTGCAAAAAGGTTTTCACGTTGGTCGTATACCTTATCCCTTCAATCATGCTGGCATGTACCCCCGCATCCACCAGGGCCAGGTCTTCCTTTTTAAACAGGGCCTGCATGGTCGCACTGTTGGCCGTATAGCCCGTAGTAAACAGCATGGCACTTTTACGCTTAAAAAAACCGGCAATCCTGGCCTCAATTTCCTCATGGAAATCCATCTGCCCGCCAATGGCAGGGCTGGCCGTAGCACCCACACCATATTTTTCTATTCCGGCAATGGCGGCCGCTTTTACGGCAGGGTGCTGGCTCAACCCCAGGTAGTCGTTAAATACAGTGGCCACAAAGCTTTTGTGCGGGTTACCTGGCAGGTGCAGTTCTATTTCGGGCAATGCACCATTTAAGCACACCTGCCTATAGTTCCAGTGGCCGCGGCCCTGCCAGTTGTCTATATAATCACCAAACAGCCTGGCCTTTTCATAAAGGTTCATGCCCGGCGGATTCTCGTAATTCTTAAAGCTTGCGTTCGCAAAGTCGTGGTTCTTATTCATAATTTATACTTGGTTAAAATTCAGCAGCGAAAGTAAAACAGGATTTCGCTTTGTGGTGAGCGAAATGAAAAAATATTTTCATAATAATGAACTGAATATCAATTCATTACACGCTACAAAAGACATAGCAATGCCATCCAGTCAAAGCCTCTTTTTATACCGCTTTTAAAGCAGCAGCAAGGGCCATGAAATGGCAACAGGTTTTAAAGATCAGGGATGATGTAAAATTATTGCATAAGCTTATTTCCTTTTTTTATTGATAATTCCGGTTAGTTATCCTCTCTCCTTGTTAAACTTTCATGATATGATATCCTGCTGTGCCGCCAATCAGCCAGGCAAACAACATGTTCAGGTCAATTTCCATCACATCATCCAGCAGCTGAACTTCCATTTCGGCTATAAATGCATCCAGGCCAAACTCTGCCATCATCTGTATTTCGCGAAGGGATCCGGCTGTATTTTTCAATGTGGTAGATACCACTACAATGTTATCACCATGCAGGTCAATCTCAACCCCATCAGCAGTTGTAAACTGGTTGGCATTTGCCCAGAAACGGGCCAGTAAAATATTTTTATCAATCATAATTTTTTGGCTACATTATCAATATTCTGATGAACTTCAATTTAAAAAAACCGGGAGCTGCCTATACCCCCGGTTCCATTACTAAACTATGTTTATGAAAGGAGAGACGTTAATTTCACCGCCGCTCAAAACAAGCCAGCAATCTTTTCTGCAAACCCATCACTTCTATATTGGTCATCCTCAGTTTCTCTTTCAGCTCCTCGTTCTCCTGGTGCAACACCATTTCATCCTCGTCCAGCAACCAGCAAACCTTTACGCCCAGTATAGCAGCCAGTTGCCTTAACCTGCCTAGTGTCAATTCCGTCGTTCCGCATTCAACCTTACTGTAAGCCGGAACAGAAATATCCAGCTGCGCTGCCATATCGCTTTGTGTCCAGCCCCGCTTTTTCCGCAAAGCCCTCAGCTTTTGGCTAACGTTAATGTCGAACATAACCGCATTGTTTTAATAATAAGGGAAAGGAGCCTCCACCACCTTTCCCCTCATTTTTAACTAAACCATTATTCATAAAAACCACCAGAGTGCGTTAACGTCTTTATAAATTCAACCTCAGTACCGTAAACGAATGCGGCGCCAGGTCCAACTTTAATTCCTTGCCCTTAACTGTCATCAATGCCGTAACCGGCTTAACCAGTTCCGGCATCTCCAAACTGTTCACTTCTTCAGGCCTACCTTTCAATACCGTAAGGCTTGCCTTACCGCCCTTTAAGCCAGCTATACTTTTAACCTTAGCTACCGAAGATGGGTTCACCAGTTTTACTATCAGCACACCAGCCTTACGGTCTACCACTGCACTGGCCCAAACACTGTCCTGCCCGGCAATGCTCTCGCCGTTCAAAGTGATGGGCACCACATCCGTCCCTTTGTTCAGCGAATACATTTGCTGCACATAATAACTCGGTGTAGCGTAGGATGACACATTATCAAACCAGATCAGGTTGGGTGTCCACTGCCAGTCCTTCACATGGGCAAACAGCGGGGCATAAGCAGCCATCGTCACTATATCCGCATTCCGCTCCAAACCCGTCATCCAGGCGGCCTCGGCCAGGGCACAAAACATGGTGTTCTTGTTGCCCGAATTCCCTATGCGCACACTGTGGCAGGCATACTCGCCAATAAAGATCTTCGGCCCTTTACGGTCGTAATTATCGTACTTACCCGCATTCATCAAAAACCAATTTGGGGTTTGGTAATAATGCTCATCAATGATATCCACATGCTTAGCCCGCAATACCGAATCCATGTATTTGAACTGGGGGTTAGGCGTATAACCCGTGCTGGTAATCAGTTGTATTTCCGGATAACGCGATTTTATCGCTTTGGTAAACAATTCCAGGCGTTCCACATACTGCGGGCCCCAGTTCTCGTTACCAATACCCAGCAATTTCATATGGAATGGAGCTGGGTGCCCCAGCTCCGCGCGTTTCCTTCCCCACACAGTAGATATCGCGTCTCCATTGGCAAACTCTATTAAATCCAGTGCATCCTGCACATACTCATCCATCTGATCAGCAGCCACTACCTCACCCGCACCAAACTGGCAGCTCAAGCCGCAGTTCAATATCGGCATGGGTTCACATTTCATATCTTCACAAAGCTGAAAGTATTCCATAAAGCCCAGGCCATAACTCTGAAAATAATCCGGCATGGCCCTGCCAGATGAACCACCATCTTTCCATTGGTTGGAAATCAGTTTTCTTTCTTCCAAAGACCCGATGGTCTTTTTCCATTGATAACGGGTTGTCAGATCATCACCCTCTACAATACAACCACCCGGAAAACGCATAAAGCCAGGCTTAATATCCGCCAGCTTCTGCACCAGATCGGCCCGCATGTTTTGCGCTTTACCCTTCCAGGTGTCTGTTGGTATCAAACTGATCCGGTCTATATCCAGTTTACCTGTACCCTCAAACCGTAACACCAGCCTGCCGTTAACAGTGGTATCAGTTGGGGTAATCGTGCTTTCCAATAGTTTAAATGCCCCGTCATTTCGAGCATCGCGAGAAAACTCTTGAACTGTGCTACCCACAACACTACCCTTACTATTCACAATTTCAACCTTCAACTTCAACCCAGCAACCTGCTCTCTGCACCTTAACGTAAACTTGTATGCCAGCCCCTTCTTCACCGTTACCCCTCCAAAACCCTCATTCTGCAACAGCACATTCTCTGGTCTTTCTACGGTTACCTGCAAATACTTCGGATTATTCGGGTTCACCGCAGCATTGTTAATGATCTGGAACACCTCGTTCCTGCCATAACTTTGCCTTGAGGGCACCGTTTTCCAGCCCATAAAGGCATCCGGAAAATCAAAGCTCCGGTTTTTGACCAACTCCGCATACATACCTCCATCGGCACCACGGTTAATGTCCTCAAAAAATAGGCCCCACATGGTAGGTTGTATCTTGGCTTTAACGGTATTCAGGTCTACAATATAATTCTGGGCTTGTAAAAATAAGGGAAGGGCTAATGATAAAATCAGCAGTAGTCGTTTCATGATTATAATATGGTTAGTCTCTATTAATCGTCAATCTTACATTTATAACATAAAGCAAGAATGATCAATAACACGAATTTCTGCAACCCAGGCAAATTCAAATAAACCTATCTGGAATTATGATGACACGATAAGACATTAAAACAGCTAAAATTGACCTAATGAAGGATAATAGAATTTAACTAAAATGCCCGTACTTCCTGAGGTACTTCAATTGAATTGAGTAAACTGATCTCTTTATAAATTTCTACTTCTTTCCCTAAAGCTTCAAAAGATATAGCTAGCGCAAATGGAATATCCTTGGTGATGTCTTTTTCCCAGCCTTTATGTCCGACAACAGCAAAACATAATTCTTCAGGTAATTGATTGGATTTAATTATGGCCCAATCTTTTTGCGTTGCGCTGTCCTGTCTTTTAACATCCTTAACTGTTCCCCAATTAGTGGCAGAAGATATGGCCCACTTGATAGATCCAATTTCATCATTAGGCTCAACTTCGGGTTTATCCATATTCTTTAATACCCTTGCACTAAAAGCTTCAAAAGGTTCCCCTTTTGTTGAACATTCCCAGCTCAACCAAGCCGACAAATAAGATTTTAAACGCTTTCTCGTTCTTCTCGGAACCGCTGTATAGGTTAATGTAACTTCAACTAAAATATCAAAGTTATCTCCCGGACGTCTCAGCTCTGCTGGTATAGAAACAGCATATAAATTGGCTTCATTCGGAGTCAAAGTATCCTCAGTAGTAAAAGTTATTCTGTGCGCACTATTTTCGGTTGCCCTGTTCAAGTTCGGAATTCCATATCCTAAAAGGTTTAAAGTACTTACGGTGGGATGATAAAACGCATGTTCCGGAAGTCTGGCCGATTGAATAATTAGAGCTTTATATAGTAAGGCACTTTCATTAGGAAGCTTTTTCGCTAAAGATGCTGCGATATGTGTAACTTTCGGGGCAGCAAAAGAAGTCCCTATTCCATAACCGGTCCGATTTCCTCCCGCCCTCACCAACGCAGTAGAAACTTGGTTATGCTGAGTTAAACGATGGCCATTTTTTTCCATCAAAAAATCACCTCCAAATTCTACAATATCGGGTTTAATGCATCCCCATATCCCTGGCCCGCTACGTGAAAAAGAAGAAACTTCTTCTCTTTTGCCAAAAGAAATCCGGTCTGCATCTTCATAATCTGACAGGCAAATAGAACCAACTGTAATTCCAAATAAACTTTGTGCGGGATTAGATATTCTTGAAGATAATTCTGACAGATACAGCGGATACGGCTTACCAGCCTTTATAAAGTCAGAAATTCCTGGCCTGGCAGGATGAAAACCCTTGCGTGGAATATTTCCAGCTGCAATAATAAACAACAAGTCACCATCATGAGCTAATTTATCAATTGCCGATGCCCAGGCAGACATATGTGCAGATCTGGATGGTCCTCGTGTAGTAACGGAAAGATTGAAAATCGTAATCCCTGCAAAATCATCAACAATACGTTCCATCAGTTCCGGTGGATATAAATTCCATGGAAGCCCATTATCCTTATCAAGAATTCTTGCATTGGCTAAAAAGCAATTCGGTTGATATTCTCCTGTCTCCGGGATTTGATTGCCATACAATATGGCGCCTGCAACCTTGGTACCATGTCCACCATCATCAACCATGTCAGCCGTTGTATTCTCGTAGTTTACATAGTTTTTAGAATACTCAGGCACCACAGCGTTTTCAATTAAAATATGTTCTTCCTGAAAACCACTATCCATAACGCAGACAATAGGCGAATCATCTGATGGAGCAAGTATCTCGATATGTCCGAAATCGTAATCAGGATCGGCATTACCCTTTTCAATATGAATGGTATCATTTTCACTAATCTCAAAAACGTACGGGTAGCCCTTTACAAAATCTTTAAACGCCAAGCCGGACATCCTAGCTCTGAAAGCAAAACTATCATCCAGATCAACAAATGAACTCAATAGCTCACCGCCGTAAATTTTCTCTATAAAATTGGTCAGGTAATCCTGTCTGTCCATAAATAGCTGATCCTTCTCTAATGCGATACGTTCAACTTCAACCTCCCAGTCACTAACCTTTTGGGCAAATTGTTGATCACTTTCTGCTGGTCTCTGTTTTCGAAACTTCAACGGTCTACCAGCTAATTTTTGTCTTTTCGCAGATTTAAGCTTATAATCCGCATATTTTTCATCACTTTCTGCAGCAATCTGCACGGGCCGATCTGAAACCTTAAGATAACAAGCTACTGATATGTCCAATATCAATTCATCATCATCAGCAATTCCTTGGTTATACTTTTCACCCAGATCAGGCGATAGGATGTGTTCAATGCGCCACTGATCCCCCAGAATGATTTGCCACAATTTGGCTGCCTGATTTTTCGAGACAGTGGTCTGGCTTAAAAAGGCGTTGATCTTTTCACCGAGCGACCTAAAGTTATCTGCATTGGCACCGATGATGTACCCGTCAAATTCTTCTGAAATGATCTCTATCCCAAATCCCCTTAACGATTCAATGTCAAAATCATAAGGATCAATCTGCAAAAATACTGGAACGACTTCCTCTGAAAATATATCTGGTAAACCTTTTTCTTTCCGCTCATTCAGAAAATCCAGGCGCGCCTGTTTAATGGCTAGAGAAGCATTTTGGAGATTACTGGCATGTCCAACCCTATCCTTCAAGTTAGCCAAAGTCTGCTCCTGTATAATTTTTTCCATGGGAATGCCACGAAAATGATAGGTACCCTTTAGCTTTTGCTTAAGAATGAGATGCGGAAATTCAGCCATTTAGTTATTTATTGTACAATTCGTTTTCTTTTAAAGATTGACTGATAAAATGATCATTTATAACACCCTCACCCAAGATTACCGAAAGTTTAGCCGCATCTGTTGCAACTTTCACAACCAGCGCTGCAGAGAAGCCGTCTAATTGTTCTGAAACCTTTTTCCAGTCTACCTTTTTATCCACTTTGATAGAACCTAAGGTAGCTTTTAAAATACCAAAAATTTCAATTTTAGAAGGCTTTGGTAATTCAATGATATCATCAAATCTTCTAAATATGGCTTTGTCAATAGAGCCTTCTAGATTCGTCGTTGCAATGATCAAACCCGGCCCATTAAAATCTTCCAGAATATTCAGTAGTATATTGACAATGCGATGCATTTCCCCAACATCCTGCTTGTTATCACGAGACTTAGCTATAAAATCAAACTCATCAAGTAAAAGTACACAGGGGAAAGTCTTTATTGCTTCAAAAAGTTTCGAAAGGTTACTAGCCGATTCTCCCAGATAAGACGAAACAACAGCCTCAAACTTAACTTTTAAGAAAGGTAATCCTATATTCCAGGCAATACGTTCAGCACTCATACTTTTACCGCAGCCTGGATAACCATGGAATAATATCCTTCTCCTTGGTTTAAGGCCAAAATGAGCCAAACGTTCGCGCGCTAAGAATTCTTTTTCAATGCGTTGTATTTTTTGATCTACCTCATCAGAAAGTATCATTTCATGACGCAGCTCTTCTCTTGGTATCTCAATAGCTAAAGGAATATTACTTCTTGTATCCTTAGGTATCAAGACCGAATTTCCAAAAATGTTTCTCAACTCACCCTTAAATGACTGATTAGTCTTAATATTTCTTGTTAAAATGGAAGTTAAACGATCAGCGAGTTTGTTATGTCCCTTTTTACGTTCATCTTCAATAATAACCCCAGCAACCTTTACGATATCATCTGTATGCTCTCCATCAATGGAGCGGAAAAGTCTTAATAAGAGGTCCTGATTCATGACTTAAATATATACTAATCTACAAATATATCAATAATAATTCCAAAGAACATTACTTTCCATGGGCCTACCCTACTTCACTCGCATCACCCCATTTCTTTCATAAATCCCGCAGAAATAAATTCATACCTTTATTTAAATGGCAACCTGGAAATCACGATTTCTATCTTTTGATCCCTATCAGGAGCAAATTCGTCAATTTTATAATTGAATGCAGCAGCCCATTCATCGGGTCGTTCCACTTTCGGTCCTAGGGTAATCCTATGTAACACAGGTACAATATTTATCAATTCTATAAATACCCGTGGTGGGGTTACATCATTATCAATTTCCTTTTTAAAACCAACTCCATTTACAACCAGCCGAACTTCATTTTCGTATTGATAATCTGATGTTTTAAATAGGTATGCAATGTCATTCAGCAGCTTTGTTATTTTACTCTTTTGTTCAGCGTTAAGTCCTTTTATTTGATCTTTTAACGACTCCATTAACGTGTTTAACTTTTTAATTTGCATCGCATTAGCCCCTGGAATCTTAAAAAAGTCACCTTCTCTGTAAGCAACTTTATAAAAAGTAAACCGGTCATTTTGTTGACTTACACTTTGTTCGCTATTTCTATCTTCAACATCCAAACATGTTTCAAGGTTATCAATAAATGCTTGTCTTTTAAGCGTTAAAGCGCAACCCTTTGCTTCCGTTAAGGCCTCCTTACCATACATACGCCAAAGCGTTAAGTCATCGTGTTTCGTATCTGCTACAAAGCTTCCTATAAATGGCCTTTCCACATAAGTTTTAGCAATGGTATCGTCGTCTACGTACTTAACTACAGAATAGGAAAGATATTTAAACAATTCTCTCCCTTCCGAAGTATCATTTAGAAAGTTTCCTTCTGATAATCGGAACGAGCTTTCTTTTATTATCATGGCACGTGAAGCCGACAAGCTCGTAAAGTGTGTTAAACAATTTTCATCAAATAGCAATATTTCTTGTATCGACTTTACGGTTTTATCGATTTCGTCATACCATTTATTTTCAATCTTACTTGTTAACTCAGCTACTGCAGCCCTGGCAATTATTAAACGTGAAGTGGACAGTCTGCCAGTTGAGTTAAGATAACGTTCATAATCCTTTATCGCTTCTGCATAATGACCAAGCTCCTTATGAGACGATGCTCTGAAATAGCGAGCTGAAGTAGAAGTAGTTTTTATTTCAAGTGCCTTACTAAAGCAATCGACAGCTTCTGAATATTTCTTTAATCTTCGGTATAATAAGCCAAGGTTATAATGTTGGGCAAAACCCAAAGGATCTAGTTCAATTGCTTTATTGTAATCTCTTTTTGCCCTGGAGTAATCCTTCATTTTCAGATATGCATTCCCGCGGCCAACAAACAAGTCAGGATTTTTGTCGTTAATAGCGATAGCACTAGTATAATCCTGTATGGCAGCAGGATAATCCTCCAAATCATAATACGAATTCGCCCTGAAATCATACAACCACTCCTCGTTTTTTTTTAAACGAATTGCTTTGGTAAATTCTGCAACAGCCAAAGTATGCTCATTGAGTTGATTATAATAGTAACCCATTCCTGCCCAGGCCTCCCACAGGCCATCATCCAATGAAAGTGCAGTCTCATAATCTTTAATACCACTCTCGTACTGATTCTCGTTATTCTGAGCATCTCCTCTCGCTAAAAAAGCAAGCGCAGACATTGGATTCAAGTTAGTAGCAATGTCAGCATACTTAAAAGCCCTATCGTAAACTTTATTACTACTGTAAGCTCTGGACTTTAATGCATAAAGCTCTGCATCGTTATAGGATTCAAGGGTATCATCATCTAAAATGTCAATTATTTTAGTGTATTTTCTTTGCTTGAATAGGGTTTTGATTTCTTTGACTAAGTCTGAGGCAGAGCGTTCCATAAATTAACGTTTGATTTTTATAAATATATAACTTATTAGTTAAATTTTTGAATAATCCTTTCTCCACCCCCCCAATGTCACCCCCGTTTCCTTCTTAAAAAATCTGCAAAAATAAATCGGGTTGTTAAACCCCAACTCATAAGCTATCAGCTTCACCGGCATGGCCGTACTTACGGCCAGCCGTTTCGCCTCTAATAAAATCCGCGCCTGCACCAGGCCAAAAACTGTAGTTCCTTCATGCAATCTGCACAGGTCATTCAAACTACGCAAGCCATAACCCAGTGCATCACTGTAAAACAGCGGATCTTTCCGGTCTTTGTAGTGTTCTTCTATCAACGCTTCCAGCCGCTGCAGCACCACCTGCGGAGAAATATAAGCCTGCCGCAAGGTAGCTTCAATATTCTCGTCGTATAGCGGCTTACTGAACATGATGGCGTTAATTTTAAATTTTACTCCTTCGTATAAATCCCTTTGGCTTCCCAATTCTCACTGTTGCTCTCTATACTTTTCCTGTTGATCACCAGCTCTGCACCCACCATACTATAGGTATCTTCCCTGGTCAGGTCCACTTCTTTATCATTCCCCGGCATATAAATCACGGTAATTACCTTAAAAGATTTCTTGTCTGCGGACCAGCTGAGGGCTCTAACCATTTTCCGGTTTTCTTCACCAAAAAATGTTAGTCTAGCGCCGTTCATAGCAAGGCCGCGTTTTCCGGTAAACAGAGAGTCTGCGGTTAGTCTGATGACCAAAGCTTTTGCCATGGCATTACTATATTCCGGACCATTTACATGCTGTATCTCTTTCAACTTGTAGCTGCCTGTGAAATTTGTTTGCGCAAACAATGTCGTACCGAACGACAGGAGTGCTATTAAGATTAATATTTTTTGCATAACCTGTCCAATTAGTATGATGTTACAACCGGAAAAACTCCAAAAGCATCCGGCCCCGTTGTTGTACCCATTAAACCCTTTACTACAATATTCATATTCTTAAAGCGCTGCAGGGCGATAGAAATCCCCGGGTAATTGCTGTTTGCCGATGTTGGCAAAGTATAAGTAGCTAAAAGTACACCCGCCTCATTGCGAATCTGGAAACTTACCGTTCCTGCCGGAATCACCGTCCGCAACGGAAAAGTAGTAATCCCTGTTACCTGTTTATAAGCCACAGAAGTAAACACATTGGTACCTGCAGCAGATGCCAGCGTCACATTTACAGGTGTACTATTAGGCGATAAATTCACAATCCTGACCCCAAAAATACTGTCCTTGTAAAAGGCAGGCAGGTTCTCTTTCATAAAGATGGGCTCAAAAGTACTTCCCTGGCCTGCCAGGAAAATGGAGTAAACGCCACCATTTTCAGTAGCAGGTGTTTCTTTATAATAACTCACCACTGGGTTACCGGTTTTGTAAAGCCAAATCTCCTTTCCAGGTACAATACCGAAGGTTTTCCAATTATGTGCTTTGACACTGTCCCGTTCATTGGTATTCAATTTTACATTACCTCCACCTATTACAGCAGTTATTACGTTTAGCGAAGCCAATGGCTCTGATTTGGTTTCCGTTTTTTTACAGGAACTTGCCATGATAGCTAGGCCAATAATTAGATTAAAACTTTTCATATCACTTCTTATTTTTTATAATTGTTTGATTTTCTATGACATCAACTTTTACATCTTCGATCCTGCCTTCATTTGTTACTCTAGTTCTTTTACTTAAGATTTTCTCATGCTCTTCAGAAAGAGATTTTCTGTTTTCCATCACCAACCCTTTGCCGGGTGTTTTGCCAGTTGTGTCCAGCTCAGTACGTGATTCAATGCCTCTCAGTCTTGCAGGAACTCCCTCGAGCATCCAACGGGGTGCTGGCGCATTTTTTAGGTAATGATCAAAAAATTGAGCCACAAGATCAGTTTTCGTTTTATTCATATAAATAGGCCCCCCATGTTGAATTTGGCGATCAGTCAAAAACCAAACTTTCTTCCCCAGTCTGCGTAGTGCGATAAAAAATTCAATACTCTGTTGAACAGAGACATTTTCATCTATTGAATGACGCAGTAATAACGGTGTGGACACTCTGTCAACATAAAAAATTGGTGAGTTCTTAATATATAGATCACTACGGTCCCAAGGGGTAACCCCCGAACTAAATTGACCTGTTTCATGCCCAGCTGAAGGAAGCCTGTGAAATTCATTAATCGACCCATAATCGCTAATCAGATTACTCGGTCCTGCCTCTGATACCGCCGCCGCAAATAGATTAGTGTGAGTTATTAAAAAATTGGTATGATAACCGCCAAAACTACCGCCAAATATTCCCATTTTTTTTTCGTTCACAAATGGCATTTTAGCAATCATTTCTGCTCCTGACACCACGAAATCGTATGCAGAAGTACCCATCTCTCCTAGTGAGAACCGTATTTCGGGATAGAATACTAAATATCCCCGTTCTAAATAGGAAGAATAAAATTCGTTCATTTGTTGAAACTGACGATTACCTACGCTTTCCTCATAATAGTTAATAACAACTGGGTATTTTTTAGAACTGTCAAAATTGAGAGGTTTATACAAAAAGCCTTGTGCTTTCTTGCCTTTAAAAGTCTTCCAGGTTATAATTTCTTTTTTGATTGCAGATTTATAAAGCGACGTGTCTTTTGGCACAAGTACCTTGAAGTTCTTAAAATCATTCGTTAGCAAGATTTCTTTTGGCTCATTCATGCTGCTCCTCGTTACCACATATTTCTCTGCTCTTTCAGCTTTCATTATCTCACTATAGTCATATACACTGCCAGGTGGAACTAGTATTTCATATCGACCTTCATTATAACTGAAGATACCGTTGTTCGTAAAATCATTAACCCTTATTAAATTAAAGCATTTCCTTTTAAGATCCACAAATGGACCCGATAGTGGGGAGTCCATTAACCATTTATATACTCGATACTTATTTCTAAAACAAATGGGTTGCCGTTTCTTTGCAAAATCAATGAGCCACTCATCGCGCTGACTGTCTGCAATTACAATACCTCTCTCCTGTGGTAACCAGCCAACAACAAAAGGAGCTTGTTTTCCTAAAAGACGAGAGGATGTATTCATCCATTTCGCATTGATTCCTTCAGTAACATTACGTTTCTCACCGGTAGATATTTCAAGTAAAATATAATTATCATTATTAAAGTCATAATACCCTAGAAACTTTTCATAAGGGGAGAGAATATACTTTTGAGGTCCCCTTCGCTCAAAGATTTGTTGTTCTTTCACTAACTCCTTTCGGTTGCCATCGTGAAGTGATACCAACCAGACTGCAAATTGGGTTGATTTATTCCAATTAAATTCACTATAAGAATATGCCTCAGAAAGTAGAGCCTTACCTCTTCCACCATCCCTCATCCCTTCTGTTGTG
The DNA here is from genome assembly GCF_014200825.1 of Pedobacter sp. AK017. Lineage (NCBI taxonomy): Bacteria > Pseudomonadati > Bacteroidota > Sphingobacteriia > Sphingobacteriales > Sphingobacteriaceae > Pedobacter > Pedobacter sp. AK017. Next base: position 7,978 of record NZ_JACHCW010000015.1, on the reverse strand, counting down.
AAAATATCGGCATTAAATTGGTAGATGATTACATGCTTGTCCATTTTTTCAAACTCTGAAAAGGCCATTCCTGGAAATCTATGCCCCTGCAAAATAGAATTTTCCTGTTCTAACCTAACAATTGCACCTGATCTCACATCTATCGCTGTAGCATAAGTGCGTTTAAACTTGGCATCCCATTCCTGGTAAGGATAGACTTTTGGATCCAAATAACTCCATATTTGTGTCTCATCCCTGTCTGTTTTGGAAATAGGAGCAATCTGCTCTTCCTGATAAAAAAGCAGCTTATCTCCCGTACGATTAAAGCCGATTAGTTGCTGATCTGTCTTAGAAGACAATCTAAATCCTTGCTTCGTAGTATAAATTTTAAGGTCATTAGCCAACGATACATCCCCATCTCTAACCAAAATTTTTGCTTTACCAGTTATCGCTGACCAATAAGTAATGGCGGCAGAAGAATCTAAGTTATTTGTTAGAAATGCAACCCCATTGCCTTCCGGGCTAATTTTTACATCCTGCAATGCCTTAGCCGCGCCAACCCATACCTCCTGAGGACTTTCAGTCCCTACCGGCATCCACAGTAACCGAATGGCTACGCCTTCTTTTTGTGTAATCAGTAACTTAAGTCCGCTGGAACTTAATTTATAATTAGTGATATTTTTTAATAAAACCTGTTTACCAGAACTTAGGTTAATTACTCTTAAGTCAGTAGGTGTTGACTTTGACCTACATGCAAAATATGGGTAATTGATCTGTATACAGGACTCCATATCAATAAATACTTTATTCTTTTTTGTTTCAAGATCTAATAGGTGCAATTTACCCTCACTTACATATATAAATTGCTTTCCACTATTTACAAAACTTTGAGAATTCGCTTGAGGTAACACCAGTTTCCATTTACCATTTGTGGATTGGACAGTAGTGCTATCTTTATTGACGAAATAAATATATTTGCCATTATCGCCGATTCCATATTGTGCTTTCAATGAGTAAAAAGGTGTAAGGGCAACAAGAAATATTAAAATTATTTTCATGTTATATTTTTTATTTTGTAAGTGATGCTCTTGCTTCTTCCCAAACCTTTTCATTATTTAAAATCTTAGCCATTGATTCAGCAAAATATTTCAATGCACCATCATCTACAAGCTCCCAATTTCCAATAATACATCTGTATAAGTCAATAGCATCCTTCTTTCGGCCGAGCCTGAAAAAGAGATCTGCTTTAGTTTTACGCATCATCATATATACCCAGCTTGGAGAAAATACTCCTTTCACCCCTTTATACGATTCTGACCAAGTCCTCCCAATACCCTCAGCTCGACTAATCCATTCCAGCGCCTGATTAAGTAATGCCGTGTCATCACTATACTTCATAATAGCGTCACAATAAGCATCGATTTCATTGGGTTCTATGTACATGTGGTCCTTTTGGCCAAGTCTTTGAACAGCAATCTTTATGTATTCATTCCAATTATTCCCTAATTTGAAACTACCATACCAATATAACTGTGTTTCCATGCGTACCGATTTTGCTCTTTCTTTATCGACTACTTTTCCTAAGTCATTTTCAATCTGTCCCCAATCCGGAGTCTGAGAATTCTTTTTCGCTGCTTCAAATCGTGGTCCCGCAATCGTCAATAATAATACCCGGTTAATAAAAGTATATGACCAGCTATTTTCCCATTCACCAATAGGAGTACTTTTCAATAAGCTATCGATCTTTGCTTGGTTTTTAAGGATCACGGCAAACATTTTATCTGTCGGTTTCATTAGCTTCATATTCTGCCTTGCAATATCTATGTACTCTCTTTTTAAGAGTTCAGTCTCAGGTAGCTTATTTATATAACCATCCATATATTCTCGCATAACTTGCAACGCTAATTCTTTTTCCTCAAATTGATTTTTAAGCTTCTTGGCAATAACAGAATACTCACTGTATGGAACTCGTTTTGTTTTCACCATATTAAATAAGGTGTACAGCTGCTTATCCGAATCTTTTGCTTCATTCACCTTGAGAAGAAAAGTAGATGGATTATTTTGACCAACAATTTTATGGAGTGGTTTACCTTCAGAAGAGAAAATCAGATAGCTCGGTAGTGCGTTAATAGAGTATTCCTTTTCCAGTTGCCTGGCAAATCGAGAGAATAGTTTAATATCCTTTGTATCATTTTTTGTTGAGTCTACTTGAACTTTAATTGAGATAAAATCTTTGTTGATCACATCTCCAACCATATTCAAAGAGAGTACTTCCTTGTCCATCATTTTACAGGGCCCGCACCAAGTAGCATAACAATCTATGAAAATGTATTTATTTTCCTTTTTAGCTTTAGCTTTGATCTGTTCCCAGTTTATATTTTTTGCAAATGCAATTCCCCTCCCTTTGGCGCTTTCTGCCGCCAACTGTTCTGCTGATACCTTCTCATAAACTCCCAACATAGTGAAATCATTATCGTCGTCTTTCCCATCCAGCAATTCAGATTTTTTAGAAATAAATAGCTTTTTATCCTCTGTCGTTACCTCTTCTGTTATCCGCCGTTCCTGTTTTGTAGATTCCTGTTTATCATAAATGACCGTCTCTCTAACCCAGAGATTTCTTTTTTTATCCCAAAAGAAGACAACTGTCCTTTTTTTCCCAAGAACAGTTTTGATTTCATTTATTTTATCATACCCTATTTGTAACTCCCGCGTATAAGTACTGTCCTTGTCACTCGTACCAACTATTTCAGTTACTTCGAAAGAGATCATGTTGTTAGTTTGTAGTATTTTCATTTTGGTAGGTAGGCCATTGGAATATTGCGGTCCCTTAAAGCTTTTCATTTCCTGTATCCGCCAAATTCCCGTTAGATCTTGCTGTGCTGTAACATATATGGGGCCAAGCAATAACAATAAGCTCCAAAGTTTAATTGTGTTCATTTTATTGTGTTTTTATTGTGATTAAATTGTGTTCGCGCAAATAGAGATACTTTATCCTCAACCCGTTTGCATCGCATCCATTTGGTGGTAAAGAAAGTCAGAACTCAATAACCTTGGTTTTGGACAAGCTTAGGATTACTAAGAATATCTTCGTAAGGAATGGGATATAGCTGATCTTTTGATTCCCAACTACCACCTTTTAATTCAGTAATTATTTGCATAATAGCATCTATGTTTCCATTACGTCTCATGTCAAACCAGCGGTGTGTCCACTCCCCAAAGAGTTCAACTCTTCGCTCTTGGAAAATGGCAGTGAGCATTTCACTTTGACCTGTTACAGCAATCTTAGATAAACCTGCCCTATTTCGAATTTCATCAAGATCCTTCTTCGCACCATTAATATCACCTAATCTTGCTCTTGCTTCAGCTCGGATCAGATATTGCTCACCTAGCCTCATTACCATTGTGTATTCCATCATTGCACTAGGTGAAGTAATATTGATGTCATAAGCTCCAAATTTGTATTTATTTGGGAACCAAAATATACTCGCCCCATTGTTGAAAGCAATGCTATCTAACCAATTACCTGGAACTGCCCTCAGATCTCCAGTTTCAAATGCTTCTAATAAGAAAGAGCTCGTCTGCACCGGTTTTTCAAAGCTAATGCCTTTAGGCTCAGCCTTAAGATTAAAAACTCGCCCATCGACTGTATTCTGTCCAACCCCTGTTGGTTGTATTTGCCAAATTGCCTCCGCACTATTTTTTCGAAAGACATTATTTAATGAGGTCAAATTAAATGTGGAATTTTTATTAATAATTTGTGTTGCGGACGCTTCAGAACCAGCAAAATTGCCGCTATAGAGGTAAACTCTCGCTAACAAAGCAGTCGCAGCCCATTTGTTTGGCCTTGTTCGTTCAGCAGTGCCGGCATAGGGCTTCAATGAGCCATTAAGAAATTGTTCACTTAATAAGTCTTGTGCCTTTAGGAGATCGCTGATGATCAAGGTAAAAACATCAGCGACTAGGCTACGGGATAATTGACGGTTCACTTCTGGATTAGTTCCTGTAACAAGAGGTACATCGCCATAAAGGCCAACAAGTAGGTGGTAAAAAAAAGCACGCATAAAATAAGCTTCTCCTAACAATTGCTGTCTGACTAGGGGAGTTACCATAGTTGAAGAAGACAAGCCTTCTATAGCTGAATTGCATATAAATATGTAGTTATAACAATCATACCATATTTCCATGCCTGATTTCAGTGATGCAGTTGCCTGCAAATTATTAGTATAATAGGGAAATTGACGAGTATCTCCATTGGGTCGAAGTATAAATTCATCCGCCGATAGTCCTGTATAGAGAGAGACTTTAGATGAAAAAGCAGCTTGTTTACTGTAAAGCCCCGTAAGAACTCCTGTAGCAGTAATGTCGTCATCAAATACGTTCTGTTGTGTAATTAAACTCTCTGGTGGCTCTACCGTTATGAAATTCCTGCATCCATTTGTTAATACTGAAAGACACAGCAGGGTAAAAACTATTTTATTAATATATTTCATGACCTTAATTTTTAAAATATGAATTAATTATTTTTAAAAAGTAGCTTGTATACCGGCTGTAATCATACGCAAAGGGGGCAAGCTGGAATAACTTAGTGTTTCGGGATCCAATCCACGATATTTGGTAATCGTCAATAAATTTTGAGAGTTTAAATAAACTCTTAAACTTTGTGTTGATAGCCATTTTGTAACCTTTGAAGGGAATTGATATGAAACAGAGACATTTTTAATCCGTGCATATGAAATATCCCCAAATCCACGATCGCCCACATCACTAGGCAACCTAGTTGTGGATGTAAATCTTTGATAAAGGGAAATATCTCCTGGTTTTTGCCACCGTTGCATAACACCTAAAGGTTGATTTCCTATAGGTATAAGACTATAGATTACCCTGCCTGGAATTGCACCAAAGTCTGGCAATTGGAGCCCATTTTGGCGGGTAAACTGAATAAAGATTTCCAATTTAACACCTTTATAAGTTAGATTGTTTTGTAACCCTCCGTACAACTGGAGTCCAGTTTGGTTAACACTGGTTCGATCATTACTAACGCTTGGATTCGAAGTAGGATTGCCATACCTGTCTGCTATTAAAAAAGTACCCATTTGAGAATCAACTCCAACAAAAGCATAGTTCCTCGCGATATTTAAAGATTGTCCTATAATATAAAAGTTCGCTAGTGAAGAGGTTTCGAGGCCTGGAAATGCCAGCAGCTTATTGTGAGGAATGGTTAAATTTACACTGCTACTCCAATGAAATTCCTTTGACTGAATATTCTCTGTCATCAGACTAAATTCCCAACTCCTATTTTGAACAACCGCAGGCAAATTACCAGTGAAACTAGGAAAGCCTGCTATGTGAGGGAGTGCGATATCAGTTAAATTATTTGAAGATCTGTTGAGCGTATAATTTAAGGTAAATAGAAATCGGTCTTTTATAATTCCCATATCCAAACCTAGTTGCATCTTTTTTGTTAATTCCCATTCAAGATTTGGGTTAGGTAAATTTAAAGGCTCAAGTCCTGGCTGCCCTTGGTAGAGTATACTTGGAGTAACTGACGTATATAAATTCATGAAGCGATAATTCCCCAATTGGTCATTTCCAGTAAAGCCATAACTACCCCGCAGCTTGGCAAAGCTGATAAAAGGTAGCACTTTTTTAAAGAATCCTTCTTCACTTAATATCCATCCGAGTCCTATCGAACCGAAATTATGCATCTGATTATTAGCTCCGAATCGACTGCTACCATCTCGCCGGGCCGTAAGACTTAACATATATCGCTCATCCTGTACATAACCTACTCGTGCAAAAACACCGCTGTAGCGATATTGTGCTATGTCAATTCCTGTTGACCTAAGAGTTGCTCCTGAAGCCATATTCCTTAATAATTGATCACTCGGTTGGCCGTTTACCAAAAAAGCACGACCTTCATTTAGTTGTTGTTGAAAGGTACTACCTGTAAGAACGCTAAGCCTTCCTTTACCTAATGCTTGAGTATAGCTCAATTGCGGCTCAACAATCCATGATTGTGATTTATTGAATCCAAAATTTGCTGCCCGCTGTCTGTCTGCACGTAGTTCAGGTTTCACCGATTCATTAAGAGTACCAAGAAACTGATCAGATATAGTATTTGTAAAACCAAATGTACTTTTCACTTCCAACCCATTTAAAATCCTATAGCTGATACTAGCATTCGTGACAAGATTACCAGTTTTTGTATCAAATAAATTATACTGCATAGACAGGGGATTAACCCAACTGCTGTTGCCATTAGCTTGTGGATCAGGTGCCCAGTTTAAAACGCCATTATCGGTAAAAAGATTTGGTGCAACAGGAGGTAACAAAAGAGCTGTTCGCGTATAATCAATCCCTGGTAGTCTATTCACATTGTGCATATAACTACCACCCAACTGAATCTTAAGCCGATTGTCCGAATTGGCAGCGCTAACATTAAAATGTAAAGAGCCACTTGTGTTATCAAAATCACCAGGGAAAACACTTGTTTCTTTGGAAAAGGTACTGCTTATGAAATATTGGACAGTTTGGTTCCCTCCTGAAACTCCCGCTGTAAAATTAGAATATTTTGCAGTCCCTCCAATAAGTTCTTTTTGCCAGTCGGTATTTCGGCTTGTGTCCCATAGACCACGAAGATCATAGTCTGTGGCAAGTGTAGTTGCTCCGTCATTAGCTTTAGCCTCTCGTCGCATTTCCATGAACTGTTGACCATTTAGGAGCTCCATAAAATGACCAACATTTCCCCAACCTTGCTGTAAATTGACATTCACGCGCATGGGTCCTATCTTTCCACGCTTAGTTGTGATCAGAATCGCACCATTAGCGGCACGGCTCCCGTAAATAGCTGTAGCGTCAGCGTCCTTTAAGATGTCAATACTCTCTATATCACTAGGATTAATAAAAGCAAGAGGATTTCCTGTAGGAACTCCTAGACTCGGAGTTTGTTCATTCGAACCTCCTAGAATCGGCATTCCTGAATCAGAACCTCCCAAAAAAGTAGAAAGGTTTTGTGACATAAAAGGCACTCCGTCAATTACAATCAATGGATCAGAACCAACTAGATTGGGATTAATATTATTGCGCCCTTGTATTCTAACTTTTACTCCACCTCCAGGTATACCATTTGCCTGTGTAATTTCAAGGCCGGGCACCCGCCCTTGCAAAGCAAGAAGTGGATTATTGACAGGTTGATTCTCGATTTCTTTAGCAGTTACTGTCGCATTATTAGAAACACTGAATCTTCTTGAAGTAGTTCCATAAGCAATGATCTGTACCTGATCCAACGGATTATCGGAGAGTTTTAGCGTAATACTACCCATGTTTTGTTTGGCAGTTATCTCAACTGTCTGGTAACCGGTATAAGAAATGACAATCGTAGCCCCTTCATTCACCTTCTCTATCAAAAACCTGCCCTGCGCATCCGTCATCGTAACGCTTTTCCCGTCCTTTACCTTTACCGTCGCTCCTGGTAACGGGTTACCACTCTCATCCACAACCCTACCAGTAATGTCAATAGCAGCCCAGCGCTCAGCCGGGCGTTCCAGAAAGGTGGTTTCCTGCGGTTTAATTATGATATTCTTTTCTTCTATTTTATAAGTAAGACGCTGGTTTTTAAGTACCTCTTCGATTGCTTCTTCTACAGAAACATTTTGAACATTAAGGTTTATCAGGTCGGCTTTTTTAATGAGATTAACATCGTACAATATATTATATCCAGTCTGCAAGCGTATTGCCTTCAGCACTTTCTCTAAAGTGGCATTCCTTTGATTCAAGGTTACCCTTTGAGCAAAAGTGCTGGCACTAACCTGCATCAGGCAGGTGAACAATATGACTACGACTAATTTCATAATCAATAGTATTTTTTGCGGCAGCCACAAGCGTAGCGTACCTAGGTTAGAAATGTATATTTTGCCGAGTAGACTCGAGGGATTTGCACCCTCGGTCCCTCCCAGAACCGGACGTAATACTCTCGCATTATCACGGCTCGTCCAAGTTA
>NZ_JACHCW010000014.1:0-147483 GCF_014200825.1 Pedobacter sp. AK017 | reverse complement strand
CCACGTGCTGACTTGGTATTTGCCTCGCTTGCTACGGCTTGTGCTTTCCCTCTTATCGTCTTTGCACCTGAGTTCCCACGTTCCTTTAAGGCGCCCGCAACTGGTTCTTGCCTCCTATATGCCGGCTTGCCGCTCAGACCACCCCAGTTTACTGCTTCTGAGCTTATCCCGGGTCAGTATGAAGACCATCGGTTTTGGCAGCGTATAACAAACTATCGACATTTTATTACAGAGGTTCACTTTCGTTCAACTCCCAGTTACCTACCTGACGGGTATCCCTCCCGCCTTTTGCTTACTCGTTCAGCACCATAATCTTTCGAAATACAGCACCAGTAAGTGGTTTACTCGCGTTGTCTGTCAACGCGCGCGGAGGGCCTTCCTCCATCGCCTTAAAAGCTTTTAAACTTTTTCTTTTGTTTAGTGCGTGGCACAGCATACATTTGAATAATTTGAGTTGTGATTAATGCTTGCTTTATTTAATGGGAGCTCAATTTTACAGGGGCGTTCCAACCGCCCCTGTTTTTTGTCCCGATTTTATAGGTATTTTTTTTTATTGCATAACGATTATTCTCCTTCCATCAATTTTAAAATGAATAGTTCCTGTTACTTCTAATATTTTAAGCACCTGCGATACGTTTTCGAATTTTGAAACCGTACCCCCAAACCTTTCGCTGATCTGATTATTTAAAAAGACTACCTCTACATCATACCAGCGCGATATTTTGCGCATAACGCTATGGATGTCTTCATTGTCGAACATAAAATATCCGTTTTTCCAGGAAACGGCCTCTTCTATGTCCACCTCGGCCAACTCCATTTTGCCGGTTTCTTCCAATAAACGGGCCTGCTGTCCGGGTTTAATCACACGACTTAAATTGCCATAAACTATCTTTACAGCCCCTTCAAGCAAGGTAGTTTTTACCTCTGCCTCATCTTCATAAGCATTCACATTAAAATGGGTGCCCAATACTTCTATCTGCTGTTGCGCACTAAACACTTTGAAAGGCCTTCGTTTATCTTTGGCAACTTCAAAATATGCTTCACCTTTAACCGTTACACACCTTTCATTACCGATAAAGACCGTAGGGAACTTAATAGACGAACCTGCATTGAGCCATACTTTTGTCTGGTCTGATAACACCAGCTGATATTGGCCACCATGAGGTGTCCGGATGGTATTGTAAACCGGTTTCGCCTCGGCGCTGTTTCCTCCTGCTGATCGGACACGATAAATCAGTTGTCCATCCTTATTTTTATCTACAATGATATTCCCCTGGGTGGTTACCACGCCATCTTCGGTATCGTCAAGGCTTACTTCAGAGCCATCGGCCAGTGTCAGAACGGCCTTGTTCCCTCCTGGCAATACATCCTCTATACCAGCACTAACATGTTTAACGGGAGGCAATGATGCTTTTTTAACATAAAAAAAGAAGGTCATCGATGCCACCGCAAGTACGGCAGCTACAGCAATCCAGTTCAACCGGACAAGGCCTGGTTTGCCTGCAGGCTTTAATTCCTCATGTCGGGCAATATCCTCCAGCACTTTCTGGTACAGTTCCATTTTCAGCTGTTGCTGCGGACCCATTTCTTCCTCGTCCCAGTCCATATCCTTTTGCTGTATGGCATCATAATAAGCAAGCAAACGTTTTTCGTCTCCTGGGCTAATGCTACCCTCCAGATATTCTTTCGCTAAATGTTCAAATTCGGTTCTGTTCATGGTTAATTACTGTAAGTACTAAATAATGGTCTGTACCCCCAAAAGAGATTTAAAATATTTTAAATTGGTTGAGGAAATTGTTACAGCCTGATGCTACCAATTACCAGGGCAAGCAACAGCACTTTATCTAATGCAAACCTGATGCGCCTTAATGCAATTGTCAGCTGGTTTTCAACTGTTTTTGGGGTAATCCCCAAACGCATGGCCACTTCCTTGGTAGAAAGGTGGTCCTTTCTGCTCAGGTTAAATACGTTACGGCATTTTAAAGGTAAGTTTGCTATTGCTTCGTCCAATAATCGCTGAATATCTTTGGTAATCAGCGGGCTATCTGTGTCGTTCACAAAAGAAAAGTGATCAGGATAGATTACAGGTTTGTGTTTTACCAGCGGTAATGCTTTAAAGACCTGATATTTGACACAAGTGTACAGGTAAGCCTTTAAACAATCGATTTGGTTTACCGAACGCTTTACCCATAGCTGTACAATTATTTCCTGGACAATATCTTCTGAAACCTGCCGGTCCCGGATGACATTGTAAGCCTGTAAATATAATTTAGACCAGTAGCGCTCATATATTTCAGACAGGGCCCGTTCATTACCTTCCTGTAATAAATCAAGCAATTGCCTGTCACTTAAATCAGCATAGGTAGATCTGGTCATGTTGATTGGTTACGTACCCGAATATATAAAAACAAATTAAATAAAACAAAAATGAGCCGGTAAAAGCATTTCTGCTCTACCGGCTCATTTCTATAAATCAATGCTGTTCTTACTGCTTGATCAGGTCGTACAATTCATCCAGTTTCGGAGAAAGTACAATCTCAATTCTCCTGTTTTTACTGCGGCTTTCGGCGCTGGTATTTGGTCCCAATGGCTGAAACTCTCCCTTGCCTGTAGCGGTCATCCTTACTGGCTGTACTTTACAGATCTCGGTCAGGAACCGCACCACCGAAGTAGACCTTAACACACTCAGGTCCCAGTTGTCCTTGATCTGCCCCAGGTTGGTAATCCTTTGTGAGTCCGTATGCCCTTCAACCGCAATATTTATTTCCGGCTGTTGCTTCAATACATCGGCCAGCTGCGTTAAGGCCTGCTTACCTTTTTCATCTATAATGATACTTCCCGAAGGGAACAATAGCTTATCGGTTAAGGATACATACACCTTGCCATTCTTGATTTCTACAGTTAAACCTCTCTGGGTAAATCCAAGCAGGGCCTGCTGTAGTTTCTCTTTGAGCTTATTGGTAGCTTCATCGCGCTTCCGCAAAATTTCTTCTACTTCTTTTAGCCGTTGCTCACGTTTTTTCAGATCGGCAGACAGCTTGTTGATCTCAGTAGAGCTGTTGCTGCGTAATTTTGAATAGTTGTTGTCCATTTCCGAATACCTGCTCTTCATGTCGTTTAGCGCACTGCTCAGTCCAGTAGTATCTTTTCTGAGTTTAGCAATCAGGCCTTCCAGGTTTTCGTTCATCAATTGCGACTCATTCCAGCCCTTGTTCAGGGAATCCTGTTTGGCCAGCAGAGACTTGTATTTTTTCGGAGAAAGGATCACGCAGGAACTGAAAGCACTGGCCAGTAATCCGGCAAATAAAAATAAAAGGATTTTCTTCATTTGTGTGTATATAATAAACTTTACTGGTCAACAGCTTTCCTCAAAAATAAGAGAAATGGATAAACACTTTCAAAAGCAGTTTTCAACTTATCAACGATTCCCGGTTTTAAAAAGTCTTCATCTTTTAAAGGGTAAATCGCGATAAAGCTCTTCAACCTTAAAAATTCGATTTGGGGATGATCTGTTTCATAGCCTTTAGGTGCATTTTTAAGGGTATCCTCTTTGCTCAGGTGATAGATACTTTTAAAGCTTTTGTCATTGATGATGTCCAGGAACTCGGTAGCATTGTAATCAATTTCTTCTCTTATCTTTTTAAGGATAGCAGCTTCCGGCATCCAAAATCCGGCAGCAAAAAAACATTCGCCAGGCTGTATGTGCAGGTAATAACCCGGACCATGGATATCATTGCCTTTAACGTTAAATGAAATCCCAAAGTTATTTTTATAGGGATCCTTATTTTTGCTGAAACGCACATCCCTGTAAATGCGCAGTAAGCATTTTTTAGCAGGGGTATCTATAGAAAAAGCTGGATCTACTGCCGCCAGCCGCGGTATGAGCTGCTCAACAAAAGACAGCACATCAGCTTTGGCAACTTCATACCTTTCTTTGTTTTCAGCAAACCATTCCCTGTTGTTGTTTCGTGCTACGTCGGTTATAAAAGCGAGTGTTTCTTGCTTAATCATGGCTTATCGTAATAGGCGTTATACTTTATTTTTGGAGAAAGCCAATGTAATAAAATCACTCGTGAATAGCGATAGTTAAAAGGTGCCAAAAGTAAACATCCTGTAAAAATTACAGTGAGGTATAGCCACAACGATTCAAATTCAAGGTTTCCGCCTGATAATACATAAGTGGCCACACCAAGGGCTATCATCTCGGCGCAGTTCATCGCATAGCTCACGTACATAGCGGCATAAAAATATCCGGGTTCTATTTCAAACCGCTGTCCGCAATGCGGGCAAACCGTATTGGTACGCTGTACATTGAAACCGTATAAACTTCCGGTAAAGATATCTCCACGGCGGCATTGAGGACATTTGCCGTGTACTATGGCATATAGTTTAGATGTTTTCTGCATAGCTTACCGACTTTTTACGATATTTTACATACCATAATATTCCAATCCCGGTAATTAAAAGGTAAGGGATCGCTAACAGATAGAGTATGCCGGAATTTAATCCTTTACCCTGGGTATTGCCATTTTTAACACTTTGTTCGGCACTAACCGTACACATGGCACATTGCGCATTGGCTGTATTGCTTACTGCTATTGCTGATAGCACTATAAAAATGAAGACAAATGCAATCCTTTTCATAGGGCAAAGATAAGGAAAGAATGCCAATCAGGGGTGCAAAATTTACAAATGTACTGCCATGCCATATATTTTCCCGGCAATAATAACCGAACCTCAAAAAGTCTGCCCTCCCCCTTCAAATCAATAGTACTCATTTACAACAAGCCATTAATCAGCTTTTTCACTTTGTCATTTCCAGGAAATGCTTCGATTTTTTTTCGAGCAATCCTTTTTTATTATACAGTAGATATGATGGAATATATTCAAAATCAAAATGTTTCATGATATATTCCCACTGGCCATCATTCAGATAATAATGCTCGCTGCCTATCCCCTTGATTTTTTCTTTCCAATGCCCGACATGGAATTGTTATTGGTAAGCGGCAGGTTTTGACTATATCCTTTTTACCAGAGGTTAAGCCCAAGCAGGTAGACCAAAGCTAATCAGGTTTGTTAATTAATCTGTTGATCACCTGGTCCAGATCACGCGTTGAGCATTTTAAATGGTTGATGATGTTGCCCAACGCTTCTTGGTTCATATCACCTTCTAACAGATTTACCAATCCAATTATCTTAGCCAGTGGCGCACGCACATCATGTGCCTGAATCCATGCGATTTCATGTAAACGGGTATTTTGTTCTTCAATCGCTTTGATGTGAGCAATCCGCTCTGTGATGTCTTCCATAGACCCAATCATCCTGGTTGGCTTCCCCTCCTGATTAAAGAGCACGAAAGATCTGTCCAGCACGCATTTGTAAGTTCCATCTGCACACCGAAAGCGATATTCAAGCTGAAGTCTTGATTGTTTGCTCTGGGTCAATCTATCGAATTGTTGCTGCACATTCTGGATATCATCCGGATGAACCTGTTGCTCCCACCAATTTATATCAAAGCAGGTATCTCGATAACCATAAACACCTTTAATTGCCTGGTTCCACTGTATTTTTCCAGTTGATATATCCCAGTCCCAGATGGCATCGCTCGTAGCCTTCGCAACAATATTAAACCGGTTTAGGAGCTGCTCCGTTTTCAGCTCACCTTCTACCCGGTCCGTAATATCCCTGGAATTTGATACAATCCCTTCAATAGCCGGGTCATCAAGCATGTTGGTCACTACGGTTTCAATCCATCTGTATTTTCCTTTGCCATCGACGAAACGAAAGGGTAATAATTTAACCCGCTTTTCATTTGCGAGCTGCTCAAATTGTGACAATGTTGCAGACCTGTCGTCTGGATGGATAAATTCAAAAGCATTTTTACCAATAAAATGAGCAGTCTCAATTCCGAGTATCTGTTTCGTAGTAGGACTAACATACTTATAGTTGCCCTGTTCGTCTAATATCCCGATCAGATCAGATCCATCCTGAACCAGCGCCTTAAACCGTTGCTCACTTCTGCCAAGTTCAAGCTCAGCCTTAATCTGTTCTGTCTGATCTACCGCCATCACCAGACGTGCGTTTTTGTTATCAAAGAAAACAGAGTTCCCATCAACTGAAACAAAAATAACATCACCGTTTTTTTTTCGGTGACGTACAACTGAGGAATTAAAACGGCCTTTTAAAATATCATTATCTAAAATTTGCGTGAAAGTGCTTACGTCTTCTGGTGGCCGGATATCTATCAATGTCATTTTCAGGAATTCCCTTCGGCTATAGCCATATTGCTTAATGGCAGCATCATTGACCTGTAAAATTGATAACGTTTTAAAATCATACACCCATTGCGGCAAAGGACTATGATTAAAAAGGTCATAGTACCTTTTTTTTTCTCTTTCCAGCTGTCGGGTAATCCGCTTCCATTCCGTAATGTCTTTGAAATAAACTGATAAGCCTTCGCCAGATGGAAATGCACTGACCTCAACCCACATCTTTTTTTGCGGCCAGTATTCCTGAAATCTGACAGCTACTTTTTCACGCATGGCCTTATGATATTCCGTATAAAATTTTAGAGAAATAGCTTTGCTAAACTCCTTCCAAAGATTTTTTCCAATAATATCCGACTTTGACTTATCCAGCAGGCGCTCACATTCTTTATTCCAGTAAGTAACAGTCCAATCCAGGTCTACCTCAAAAAAGGCGTCTGTGAAGCTCTCCAGGATAGTTGCTATTTTTTGCTTATATTTTATTAATTCGGATTCAAAACTCATGGTCTGGGATGACTTTAGTAGTTTTTAAATTAGTACGATGGTTCCCAATTTACCAATTTACAAATCAATAGTATTAATAATTGATTTAATATTATGTGACGCCGATCAGTTGACCTAACCAAATCGCTTAGGTGTGATGCATTTATGGTTTTTCAAATACATAGATAAGGTCCCGAGCTCATTACTGCAGCAGGCACGTGCAGCAGCTTTTAAAAGAAAGGGTTGGTCATAGCTGTGCCTGGCTCAAATCAAGTGACTTACGCTCTTTTTCTCTGATGTCATAGTTTCCATAAATTTAATTTTTCCATACAACCATCATATGCAACTATGTTTTTACTTTTTAAAAAAGGTAGTCTGCCGATGATACTGCTTTAGGTACGCGTTTACATTTTTCGGTCCATTCCCTAAATTGCGTGATGATTGTAGTCTGGTAGGGGCGCTCATAACTGAAATGGTTCTGCGGGGATGCCAAATGCACACCTGCATGAATTGTTCGTTGATGAACTCAGAGATATTCAGGGCGCGGAAAGTCAGTTTATCTGAGGCTAATGCAGCAGCGGACTGAAACTGAACACCTTAATTTGAAGGGCCGTGCATGCGAAAACGTGAACGGCTTTTTTTTATCAAGACAACCCACTATGAAGGAAAGTGCTAATGCAGATGGTTCCATCATTTGATGTTTCGAAGACTAGCTAATTGAATCATAGTGATGGCATTTTCAATGGCATATCCCAGCACATCATTATTAAAATAAATATAGGCACGTTTAATCTTCGGCATCCTCTCAATCTGATCCACAATATCCGATAGTACTTTCTCATCATAGTCAGAAACATAGAGCTGCTGACGGCCATGCATACGATAATAAAGGTGATCCGTATTCCCTACAACGCTATCCGGAAGATCCGGATGAGACATGCCACAGAATGCGATCCGATGTTCACCTAGTTCAGCTATCACCTGCTCATTCCACCAGCTGGGATGCCGAAACTCGGCTACGTTTTCAAATGACGGATCCACACTTCGTACCAGTCGCTGTATATGTATATCAGAAGCGGAAAAGTTAGGCGGAAACTGGAACAGCACGCTACCCAATTTGTTTTTTAAGCCCTCCCTGACCAGACTGTAAAATTCTTCAACCATCCGGGAAGTATCATTTAACTTTTTAAAGTGCGTTATCGACCGGGGAACTTTTACCGAAAAGATAAAATCATCCGGGGCGCGATCATACCACTGCTGCAAGGTGGATAATTTAGGAAATCTGTAAAAAGTTACATTTAGTTCAAGGGTGGAGAAATGCCTGAAGTAGAATTCAAACCAGTATTTCACTGCAAGCTTCTCCGGATAAAAAATCCCCCTCCAATGCTTATAATGAAACCCAGAACAACCAATGATATACTGTTTCATAAATAGATTAATATTTTCAGAAATAAGGTATCCGGGGAAATTCATCTGTTTGAGTTCTTTTGGGGTGGCCCGCAGACCGCCTTCCCGGAAGTATCAAATCTTCTGCCATGGCTTATTCCGGCATCGGCCAACTACCTGTTGGCATCCCTGCGCAACAATAACGTTCTGCCAGGGAATCGGTTTCCTAGAAATCTCTTGAGTTAATTTCTTGAGTATCTTTCACAGGACAACTTATTACCAATAAGAAAACCAAAGTCAGGAATTTGCCCGGGTTCGCACTGTAGTGCCATATTATTTTAGGCCCTCCTGAATTTTCTTAATCATATTAAGATGGTGTTTAACAACCGGGGCAGTTTTTGTCGCAAAGCCTTTCAGATCTGCGTCCTTACAATTTTGACTACCGTCCTCCATTAATGCCAGTGTTTTTTCATGTCCCTCAACCATTGCCTTCACATAGGCGCTTTCGAATTCTGCGCCAGATTTAGCTTCTAGTTCCTGCTGCTTTTTCGCATGTTCAGGATCAAGGCCAGCAGGCAGTGTAATATTCTTAGTGGCAGCAATGGTCTTTAACTCCTCATTAGCTTTCCCATGATCCTTTATCATCATCGCAGCAAAATCCTTAACGGCAGCACTGCTCGCTTTTGCTTCTGCAAGTTTACCGAAAGTCACTTCAGCTATTCCACCGACTGCAGCTTTGTTAGCAAAACTGGTATCACTATCTGCCGGAAGAGGCATAGTATTATCTGCAGTAAAGGTAGAGTCAGTAGCGATCATCGAAGTATCAGAAGTTTTTGTGGCGTTTTGGTTACTGTTCCCACAACTCTGGAAAACCAGGGCTGATCCGTAGACGGCCAATACAAAAAATAACTTTTTCATAGTTTAACGTTTTGATTATTACCATAACCCAAAATGCAAAAAAAAGTTTTCTCCAGGGCAAGACTTACTCGGCGCGTCATCTGTATGGCGTTAATTTTTAACGATTAACTCTATTCTCCCGTCTCCATATCCGGGGCGTTGATTGATTAACTTTTTTTTATTGGTAATTGCTCCAAATTGTCCAGATAACATGTTTGAATCTTCACATCATGCATTGCGCAATCAAAATTGACAATGGAGGCTCAAACACCCTTCCTGGTGGAATGCGTTAAAATTCACATTTAATCATTTGATAAGGCAGATAAAATGGAGTTTCAAGTATCAAAAAAATATTGCCGGTCAGGTTCAAAGTCAACTTTCATTGTTGCTTTGTTATAACCTTATAGTTTTTAACTGTATTTTAGGTTTCTAATCCAGTAAATTGAGCCATTAAAGGACATATATTGAATAGTATAGGAAATAAACACGCAGAACTAATCACGGCACTTGAGCTGGCAGAAGCAAAAAATGCCATGCTTGTGGCAATTGTAGATTCTTCTTATGATGCAATCATAAGTAAAGATTTAACAGGTATTGTAACAAGCTGGAACCATTCGGCTGAGCATATATTTGGATATTCGGCAGATGAAATGATTGGTCAATCGATCATGAAATTAATTCCTGACGACAGAAAAGAAGAAGAACCTCAGATTTTAAGTCAACTACGGAATGGAAACCGTATTGAAAATTTTGAAACCAAAAGGGTAACCAAATCCGGTAGTCTGATCGACGTTTCTTTGACAATTTCACCTGTAAGGGATTTGAACGGAAAAATAATAGGAGTTTCCAAGATTGCAAGGGATATTACCGATAAAAAGCAGCAAGAAGCACAGAAGAAAGATTTTATATCCTTATTGAGCCATGAACTCAAAACGCCGTTGACGACAATGCATGCTTTTATACAATTGGCCCTGGTTCGTAGTTTAAAAAATGAAGACAAAACCCTTTCCGATTTGTTGGAACGGGCGAAGGCCCAGACCGTTAAAATGACATCGATGATTACCGACTTCCTGGACCTTTCCAGGATAGAAGAAAATCGAATGTTTATCAATGTTGCTTCTTTTTCATTAAATGAATTACTTGACGAGCTGATTACAGAAAGCCAAACCGTTGCTCCTGCATTTCCAATTGAACTCAATTGTCCACCACTTATCGATGTATGTGCCGACAGAGATAAAATAGGATGGGTTCTGACTAATTTAATCAATAATGCAATTAAATATTCCAAGGACAATTCTCCGATAAAAATCAACTGCAAAATCAAGGGCGACTCGGTTGAAATATGTGTTCAGGATAAAGGCATAGGAATAAGCAAAGACAATCAAAAGCAACTGTTTAAACGGTTTTTCCGCGTTAATGACACCCCAGGTAACAAGGTTAACGGTTTTGGCATAGGACTATATTTAGTTGCAGAAATTATCAAACTCCATAAAAGTGAAATAAGTGTGAAAAGTGAACTGGGGAAAGGATCTGAATTTTCTTTTACCTTACTATTGGTGCCCCAAAAGACTATTCAATAAGCTATCCAGGATGAGCTTCATTTTATTATATGTTTTTGTACTTTAACGAAATGCATCTTGCTAGGAAACTATTTTAACGGAAATTAAACGTTTGCATCTTGTTGGGCTTTTTTGTTATTTAGGATAGCCAAAGGCCCAAAATGCATACATTAAATCTCACAAAAAAACCAAAGACGACCTAGAAGTTTTAATCAAGGTGGCTTCAGATTATGCGCATGTGATAGGCTCCATTGACAGTTCGGAAGATGCAAAACAGCCAACCGATAGCTTAAGAAAGAACATGCTGACTTATATTGTTTTTATCTATAGCAAGTTAGTTACAAGCATTAGGATTTTGCACGGTTATCATATCGACGATATCATTCCTCATGTTACCAACAGATCATTTGATCAATTTACATGTTTTGATATTACAAGGTCTGTTTATGAAAGTTTTCTCCAATCATCTTGGATAGTTAATGAATTTAAGACTGAAAGGGAAAGGCATTTTATAACCTTATGGTGGACAGTTAGAGGGCTTTGCTTATTGTATGGCTCATCATTTAACCATCGAGGATGGCAGACAAAAATTTATGGTCGCCACCATTCGTTACTACGACAAGTTTGTAAAGCTTAACGGCCCATGGTTTTTTCAGAGCGTAAGCTATTGGTAGATTGGATTGAAAACAGGTAATAAAATACCGCAAGTTTCGGATTTCCTACCCGACACCCTAAAGCTAATTTTATACCATTAAAAATCATGATTATGGAAAATATAGAAGCACGGTTAGCTGCTAAAGACTGGCAGGAAATTACAAAGGAATTGCACGATAAGGGTTTTGTTATTGTCCGGGATGTATTGAACGAAACGGAATGCGATGCACTGATTGCGGAATACGATGCAGACGACACCTACCGTAAAACAATCAGCATGGAACGTTATCGTTTTGGTCTGGGTGAGTACAAATACTTTCAGTACCCACTGCCCGAACTGATTACCAACATGCGGGAAAAAGTGTACGCCGAAATAGCGCCCGTTGCCAACCAGTGGATGCAGGAACTGAACATCGACAAAAAATTCCCCGCTACCCATCAAGCGATGAAGAAACTTTGCAGGGAACACGGGCAGGAAAAACCTACCGTCCTAATCCTAAAATATGGTAAGGGTGGCTTTAATACGCTGCACCAGGATTTGTACGGTGAGATTTTCTTCCCGATGCAAATGGTTTTTATGCTTGACCAGGCTGGTCAGGATTATACAGGTGGTGAATTTGTCATAACCGAACAAATACCCCGTGGGCAATCTAAGGCAAATGTATTAAAACCTGATCGTGGCGATATGGTTATTTTCACTACGAACTTCCGCCCGGTGAAGGGCACTAAAGGTTATTACCGGGTGAACATGAAACATGGCGTTAGTCCGCTCCATGAGGGCGACAGGCATAGTCTTGGCATCATCTTCCATGATGGGCTTAGTTAATAGGCAAGGCTACATGCAATCATCAAAATCACGGCTTAAAAACCACAGGCATTCCGCTTTACTAAACAAACACGATACGGGGATTTCTACCGAACACAGAAAAATCAATAGCACATACTTAATTCATACTCCTGTATTCATTTGGTATCATCCCTGTTTTTTGCTTAAAAAGCCTGGCAAAGTGTTGCTGATATTTGAAACCCAACTCATTGGCTATATCGTTAATGGATTTGGAAGCATCAAATATTTTATCCTTGGCCTCATCGATCAATAATGTTGTTTTCCTTGTTTTGTACGGTCTTATTTAGGCGGTTAGTCATATAAACCATGATTATCAAAACCATTACGATAAACCACAGCAAAAAACCATAGCCAACATGGCCTGCCAATTCTCCAAACAGCAGAGGCATCAACATGATACCGATATAAGCACTTGCCATTTGTATTCCCATAATCGACTGCGAATATTTTTCGCCAAAATTACGGGGCGTTTCATGCAGTAAGCCTGGAAAGATAGGTGCACAGCCTAAACCAACGAGAAAAAAGCCAGGTAATAATGCATTCTTGAAAGGCAAAAAGATTATAATCAGGCCAAGAGCGATAATTGCTTGCCCGGTATAAACCAATTGTCGGTTGCTTATTCTTTCGGTCATAAAGCCAGAAACAAAACGGCCTATGGTAATTCCGGCATAATATAAAGAAACCAATTTAGCCGCTTCTTCAGGCTCAAAGTTTCGAATAAAAACAAGATAACTTGCTCCCCATAACCCGAAAGTTGCTTCAATAGTGCAATAACAAAAAAAGACAATCAAAGCTTGTTTAAGCCCGGGAATACTGATTAATTTTTTAAACGATAATTTACTCACTATTCCTTCTTTGGTTGGGTTTTCTTCAATGTTTTTAATCCAAAGTGGTGTACTTATAAACAATATTACGACAAGTACAATTTGTATCCAGCCAACGCTCAAATAACCTTCTGACCATGATCCGCCTAATGCCAGATATTTTGACATAATAATCGGACCTATTGCTGCGCCAATACCCCAAAAACAATGTAACCAGTTCATGTGCTTTGCTTTATAGTGCAGTGCTACATAATTATTAAGCGCGGCATCCACACAACCGGCACCAAGGCCAAGAGGTATAGCAAGTAAACACAAGTATGTAAAGTGCTGAGATTGGGAAAAACCCAATAAAGCTATTGCTGTCATTAATACACTGAAAGTAGTAACAGCAGCTACCCCAAAATGGTCTATAATACGACCACTAAATAAACTGGAAATAACAGTACCACCAGCGATAATCATAGATAAGATGCCCGCAAAGTGGATTGGAACATGTAAACCCCGAAACATAGCCGGCCATGCTGGGCCTAATAGCGAATCAGGTAAACCAAGGCTGACGAAAGCAAGATATATAACAACCAGTAGAAGTTTCTTTTTCATTTTGGTAATAAATTCCTCACTTATTTAAAAGTAAATACCAAGGCATCTATTCGCGTGTCTGCAATCTTTAACAATAACGATTTAAAGACATTGAAACCTATTTAAATCATAAAAAGCTATGGGCTGAATATATAAGTTTTTTCTCATAATAAAGCCCCGATTTGCATCGAGGCTTTATTATTGGCTAAGCGCGTTATTACCATTTTTAATTAGCAGTTATTGCTGCAACACCCCATAAAAGAAAGATGCGGGATTGTTCTGATTTAAGAATCCGCCAACAGTTGCGCCCGAAGGAGCACCTGCTGCGATGTAAGCAATCTTAAAATTAGCACCTGCAAAATAATCAGTTAATGCAGTAACATACGTTCTGATGGTACTTGCATTCCCTGCTGGCGTAGCTGCCAGGGTAAACTTCGCAATTCCTGTGTTCGCATCCAGCGCCATATTATAAATAAAATCTGCATTAAAGAAACTGGATGGAGACGCCGGATTTCTATACCTGATCTGGAACGTGACGGTACCATTAGGATTAAACAGCAGGGTGATGTATTCTATATATCTTCCCCCTGGTGCACCATTAGTAGGCAAAGTACCCAGGGATGCATTGGCTGCATTGTATTTAGCCAGAAAGTCGGCTGATAGCTCAGATAAATTGGCAACATTTATTTGCATAGATGTCCAGCGGGTACCCAAAACGGTATGTAATGCAGGCGTAGTTTCCAATGGAAGCGGTGCAGGTGAAATCTCGATTTTAACCTTTGCATTTCCGTTTAAAAAGTAAAAATACTTGTCTGTAGGCTCCCAGTAAACTTTATCGAAGCTATAGGATCCAAATTTAAGTGGGTTTTTCAGCGTCAGTTCATTCAAACCGAAAGCAAAGGCAGAACTGGTTTGTCCGGCAATAGAAACGGATTTGCCGGCAACACTAAGTGACACAGGGATTTGTTTATTATCCAGCATGATGAACAGGATCTTTCCTGTTACCGCTGCATTGGCATCATCGATCATCTTTTTTAATCCGCCAGCTAAAATCGTCTGTGCCTGGGCATTTGACAATTTTACCATAGACATATAATTCTTATTAAATATCCCCTCAAATTTGACTGTATCCCCGGCCTGCCCGGTAAATGCAAACTCAAAATCAGAAGTCAGTCCCAATGCTGTGCTGCTACCGCCACTAACTGCTGAATTTGGGTCGGCCGGCAAATGGATATAGTTATAGCCATCAAAAATCAACGTTGGCCGTTGCAAGGCTTTAAGTCTGTAACTACTTTCGGCAGGGGTTCCTGCGGTAGTGGTATTGAAATCTGACAGCATGGTTACCTTACCATCTGCAGCAAATTTAAAATAGAAAGAAAAACCCTTTCCCCCTTTGGGATAGATGGTGGCCAGCCAGCCATCGTTTGCAGACAGCAATAAAGCCTGGTCTTTTTCCAGTTCGGCACTAAGTCTTGTATCAGGATCCTCTAAAATCGGATCGTTATCCTTTTTACAACCGTACATCAGAGCGGTTAACAGGAATATATATGTTAAAATTTTTTTCATCTTCATTAGCTTTAGTTATGTACGACTAATATTTTATTACACCTAAATTCCCGAAAAACGATGAAGTAGGATCTGAAACTTTTGTCCACTGTCCGAATTCAAGGAAATTGGCATCATAACGCCAGCTGACCGCGAAACTACCTGAAGTAAGGTAATTGGTTAATGCAACCACTCCCGGTGCAATCACCTCAGCATTTCCATCCCGCCTTAAATAGGTCAGGGTTAACTGATTGTTTGCGTTATAAGCTACCTTATACACAAAGTTTGCGGCCAGTACACCGGTTGAATTGGCATAGTTGATACGCAACACCAGTTCACCAGCTCTGGGATAGAAAAACAGTACAAAATTATTTAATACCCTGCCTTGACCACCAACCGCTGCAAGACCTGTTTTAGTTGTTGCCCAGGTAGACATAAAATTTGCCGACATGCCAGGAACATTGTCAGGATCGACAGAAATTGAAGTATACTTTTTGCGGTTACCGAATAATGTAGCTAAATCAGAAGGTGCATTTGCTGCCAAAGCATAGTTTACTTTGTTTTGCAAACGGGCGAATTCAATTCCGTAACTGCTTTTGAAGTAAGAAACTACAAACTGCTCTTTTTTCCTGAGGGCCGCCTGGGCAGCCGTATTTGGTAATTCCCTGACAATGATGAAGGGTGGATTGGCCGGATCGGGAATAGAATCGAGCTTAGGGACTACGATACTGTTTACAATTGCATCGTAAGAGGATTTTCCTTCTGTCAGCATAACTGATGTCATTTCTGCAAAATCTTCATTTGGTGAAGCTTGGGAATACTGGGTAATGTATCCCGCATTATTGGCATTTACCAGCGTAGTATTGTTCCAGTCGGCAGTATAACCTGCAGGTGTAACCTGCGGAAATTCTTTCTGATAGCTAATGGTTTGGTTTAAAATATGCGTAAACTCATGATGGATGGTTTTAAGTACCCGCTGAGAAACCTCCCTGTTGGTTTTTGAGAAGTTATTGACATTAAACAGGGTTACTTTTACCCCTCCTTCTGCTTCCCCTAAAGTTACTGTACCACCTACATTATATTGTAAACTCCCTACCAGCACATAGTTTTTTGGGCCGTATTTTCTGATGAAATCCATATTACTTTCCGATACATATGGATCAATCCAGACTGCTTTTACCATTTCCATTAAAGGTTGAACCCTTTCAACTTTTGGTGGGGTTAGCGTCTTTGCAGGATCATATTCCGTACCATCCCATCTGTATTTAACAGACATGTTAAAAGGCTGCGTAAAGTTAGTATACAACCATTGATCAAGTGCTCCCTGCACCCAGGTGTCGCCCCCAAGGCCAACAATTTCCTTATCCAGGTTCTCACTCTTTTTACAACTTATCGTTAAGCCCAAAAGAGAAAAAATACCCAGTGTATATATAAAGTTTTTCATGTTATTTGATTTATTCGTTAACGTGGATTTTGTTCAACACCTGATAAAGTAACCTGTGAAGGGATCTGCAATACTTTCCGTTTATCCTCAGCAGCTAAATTAAATTCGTTACCAGCGGCATCACGGTGAACTACCGGTAATTTATGTCTTAAAATATCCAGCCAGCGCATTCCTTCATGTACAAATTCAGCTTTTTTAATATCCAGTAGCGCATTGATATAGGCCTGCTTGGTATCAGTGGTTACATTGGCATAATAGCTTTTTATTTTTGCTTCGGTTAAGTCATTTGCAGACGGGCTATAAGCAGTTACGCGGGTACTGATCATTGTATTCATATCCGCCAGCGCCTCTGTATATTTACCCTGTACAATATAAGCCTCAGCACGGTTTAACAAAACCTCTTCGGTAGTTAACAAAGGTACCATCGTATAGCCGGTGCCACTGGAAGCATTGATGCTGGTACGCACAAAATGTTCAGCAAATTTGATCAGGTAATAATAGGTTGAGCTGTTGGAATAAATAGGTAATGCAGTAAATGTTACCCCTACAGGTGCCAATATGATCCTTAAACGGTTCTGACTGATCGAATATATGGGCCTTTTATAGTTTCTGGCCAAACGCGAGACAGTTTCCCCGATCAAGAGGTTGCCAGGATTACCAGCATTCATATAAGCCGTTTCCAATTCCTGGACATTGTAGGCAGCATAAGATTTCCATGGCCTTACATTATCTGCAAAATTATTTGCCGGAAAGGTAAGGTTGGCATACTCAATCACTTTGTCCATATTTTTTTTAAACAGATAATACCGGCAGGCAAAAGCATAGGCGGCCTTACGGGTAAAATGGTAAGCAGGAACCGTGTATTTATCCTGTATCAGTGGAATACCCTCCAACAGATCCTTTTCAATTTGCTGATAAGTATAAGCCACTGTTTTACGCTCGTAGCTTTTAAAAACAACCGATTCCGGCGTGGTGACGTAAGGAATACCGGGATCGGTTTCTGCTGTTGCAGGGTCATAACATTTCGAGAAAAACGTTACCAGCATAAAATGTGCATACGCCCTTGCAACCAGGGCCTCACCTTTTTGCGCAGCATATTGCTGGGGATCCGAGGCTTTTTCAATTGCATCCAAGGCCTGATTGGCCGTTGCAATTGCAGTGTAACAAGCGTTCCAGTAATATGTTGGGCTATCCTGATCAACAGCCTCTACATCCTTCCAGTAATAGCCATTCTGGTTTACCGGGAAGTCTATTCCGAGGGCACTCACAAATGCCGGAATATCGGACATAGATTCGGACAATAAAACAGCATTACCTCGTGGATAAGCAGTAACCAATAGCTCAGCAACTTTAGTGGGCGTATTTAATTTGGTACGATCATCAGGAGCATGATCAAGATATTTATTACATCCAACACCGGCAATGGCCATGAAAAGGAAGAAGTATATAGTATATTTTTTCATCTCTAATTCTATTTAATATGATGGGTTAATGATTAGAAACCAACTTTTAATGATAAAGTCAATTGCTTCGGGATAGGCAGTGCCACACCACCGGATCCAAAAAACTCAGGATCCTGGCCTTTTAGCTTTTTATCGGCATACAGCAACCAGATATTATTTCCCTGCAGTTTTAACGACATAGACCCTACACCAATGGCATCACTGTATTTTTTTGGTAAGCTATACATCATAGACACCTGTTTAAGGCGGACAAAAGAACCATCTGCAACACGGTCAGTAGAGTAATTATAAGCAGTATAAGGATAGGTTCCGTTGATATCTTTTCTAACCAGATAATCCGCAATGGAAGGAACATTGGTCACATTCTCATCCAGTGGCAAGGTCCATCGGTCTAAAAACTCCCTTGGCAAGGCATCACTATCATCATATCGGGCAGAGAATACATTGTTTAACCTTATTTTATTACCTGCCTGATAGGAAACAAAAAAGTTGAAGGTAAAATCTCTATACCTGAAAGTATTGGTCCAACCACCCGTGTACAACGGGTCTACAGGTCCTTCATATTTTAAATATAGAGGAGTGGTACTTTGAACATATACATTTGTGCTCAACGTACCATTTTCATTAATAAATGTAGGTACACCCAGACCATTTAAGCCTTTAAAATCAATAGAGTACAAGCCTCTTACCGGTCCTCCTTCCAGTGCTCCACCTTCTGAGATAATTAAATCGTAAATCCTTGGCTTACTTTTTAAGCTGGTGATCTTATTTTTATTATATCCAAAAGTTAAATTTGACGACCAGCTGAAATCAGTAGTCTTAACAGGCGATCCGCCCAATGTAAATTCTATACCATGAGATTTCATATCCGCAAAGTTGGCTGTTTTGGTTGCCTCACCACCAATTCCGGAAGTGATCACATCGCCAATCAGATCAAAACCTTTACGGTTATAATAATCAACACTAAAGTTTAAACGGCTTTGGAACAAACCTACATCAAGACCAACATTGGCTTCATATTGTTTTTCCCAGGTAAGCTGTGAGTTTTCTAAAGCATCTAACACAATCCGGGGTTCAACTTCCGATAATCTTGGACGAAGGGTCGTACTGTTTTTAAGCACCACGGAAGAATTGGTTGCATCCCCCAAACTGGCAGTTAAGCCATAGCCACCACGCAATTTTAAATAACTGACCTGTTCTATTTGCTTTATAAAATCTTCCTGATCAACATTCCACGCTGCACTTAATGTCCAGGTAGGCAGCCATCTGGCTGTAGCAGATTCGCCCATACGGTTACTGCCATCATATCTTACTGTTCCGTTAAATATATATTTGGAGTCGTAAGCATAATTGGCGTTTAGAAAAAACGCAGCATACCGATCGTAGAACCTATTCATCCCATAATAGTTGTAGTTCCCTTCCAACAACATCTTAATGATCCGGTAATCCGTAAATGGTACACCTCCCTTGTCATATTGATACCCATATCCATTGCTGAAACTATTCTGACGATCAGCAAATTTGGTTTGTTGTCCGATAAACGCACCAACATCGTGCTTGCCAAATTTTTGCTTCCAGTCAACCTGGTTCCTGATGTCATAACTCATCAGGTTATCGTCATTCCTGTTGTAAAAACCACCCTGCGGCAAAACACTTTCTTTGTCGATCAGCTGTGGCTGATCCGGGTCGTCATATAAAAATATATTGTTGTTTGCAATAGTTGAATTGGGCATAAACCTATAGGCATTTGCCATATTTGAATATTCGGTTATTTTATGTTCGCGTGTGGTTTTAACATAACGCAGCGCACCAACCGACTTAAATTCGAAGTTCTTAATGAATTTGTAATTTAGTTCGCCCTGCAATTTCATATCCATCATATCCAGGTCAATATAGTTGTTGTCCAATTCCTGAATAATGTTGAAAGGCGCATAGTTGCGGGTAAAATATTCCAAATTACCCTGCTCATCGTAAGGTGTTAATGTTCTGCTGGTATTTAAGGCATAGCTAAAAGGATTGATATCAAAATCTCTGGTATATTTTCCTTCTACCACATTACTGGTACGGCCAAGTGTTCCAGGAGCCCGCTGTTTCCTTAAAGCTCCTGTTCCCAATATCCCTACGCTCAATTTAGGAGAAAGTGTGTAGTTACCTCTTAAATTCATAGTATAACGTTTGGCCTGATCGGCAAGGGTCCAGCCTTTGTCGTCGTAATAACCTACAGAAAAATAATGCTGAGATTTTTCTGATCCGGATGAAATGCTCACTGAATGTTCCTGAACAAATGAGTTTTTAAAAAGCACATCAAACCAGTCTGTATTGGCTAAGGCGTATCTTTTTAAATAGGCTGAGCGACCTTCGGGTGTGT
Organism: Pedobacter sp. AK017; assembly: GCF_014200825.1. NCBI lineage: Bacteria > Pseudomonadati > Bacteroidota > Sphingobacteriia > Sphingobacteriales > Sphingobacteriaceae > Pedobacter > Pedobacter sp. AK017. The sequence goes on along the minus strand of NZ_JACHCW010000014.1, from coordinate 127,168 downwards.
TTTCAACACCGAATTTACCCAAACTGGCATCATAGGCGTTAATTTTCTGGTACATTTTAGCAAATACACCACCATTCATATCATTCACTATATTGGGAGAGAACCCGCCTTTACGGTAAATCTCTGCATAAAGCGACATCTGATCAGCAGAGTTCATGATGTTGAAGGAATTATAGCTCGGCTTCAAAAAAGAAGAAAAGTTACCGCTGTAACTAACCTGTGTATTTCCTGAACGACCTTTTTTAGTCGTAATTACCACTACGCCATTCATAGCCCTGGCACCATACAAAGCTGTAGCAGATGCATCTTTCAAAATATTAAAGCTTTCTATGTCGTCCGCATTGATCCCTGCTACTGATGAGCCCAATAACGTAGTCGCATCCCCACTGGATAGCTGGTCATTGGAAATGTTCACCACATCCTCCAGTACTACCCCGTCAATAACCCACAATGGTTTATTTTCTCCTGATATAGAAGTTGCTCCACGTACACGGATTTTTGGTGCCGTACCAAAAGTTCCCGATACGTTTTGTACCGAAACACCGGCAACTTTACCTTCCAGCATCCGGCTAATGTCTATCACACCATCCTGCTTTACATCTGTACCGGTGATGGTTGTAGCCGATCCCGTAAATAGTTTTTTATTGATGTTCTGAAAACCCGTAACCACCACTTCAGATAAGGCTTTGGTATCCTGCCGTAAACGTACATTAACATTGTTTTTCCCATTGGTACTAATTTCCTGCATAACGTAACCAATCATTGATACCAACAGCACATCTCCTTCATTTACACTTATGGAAAATTCCCCGTTCGAATTGGTTGAAGTCGATTTTGTGGAGCCTTTAACTTTAATGGATACGCCTGGCAATGGCAAGCCATCTTCTTCAGCCACAATTTTACCGTTAATGATCCTTTCGGGAGCTGCATCTCTTACTTTTACGATAATATTTTTGTCTTCAATAGCAAAAGAAAGGCGTTTTAAACTGAATACATTTATCAGCACTTCAGAAACGTCTTTTTCTTTTACCTGAACGCTCACGGTTCCTGCGCGTTCAATGACTTCATTGTTATAAATGAAATCGTAACCGGTTTGCCGGCGTATTTCTTTAAATAGTTCTTTTAAACTGGCCCCACGTTTTGAGATACTGACTTTCTGGGCAAAGCTGGAGGCTGTTGCCTGGAAGGTCAGGGCCAGAATAACAATAGCAGTTAATTTCATCATCAGGATCAGTTTTTTTATTCCAATGACTGTTCTTTTTCGGTCAAAACCAGAAAAGAAATGAGCAATAAAGCCCGTTATTGAATGTGAATAATCATTCATATATTTGAAATGTAGGGTTAAGGTGTTTAGTTGATTGACACGATTAAATAAGGGTAACCCTATAACCTGCCGCCAAGCAGGATTTCAGGCCTTTCCGGAGCGCAATCCGGAAAGGTTATTTTTGGTTAACCTGTAAATGTTGGGATTAAGTACTTATCTCCTCATCGTTACCTCCTTTTGTTAGTTTTAACAATAATCTGTTGATCGCCTATCTCGAAATTCACTCCTCCGGTTTCAGCTATCAGCTCCAGGATCTTCGAGACATTATTACTTCTTGAAACCATTCCGGTTATATACAGATCAGGCTTAATGCCCTCGTATACGATATCCACATTGTACCACCTTTTAATCTGCCGCATCACCTGTTCAATAGGAGTATTGTCAAACTGGAACAAACCATTCTTCCAGTCGGTCACCTCATCAATGTCAACCTGCTTTAAAGCAATATGTGTAGTCCCCGGTTTAATCAACGCCTGCTGGCCAGGAAACAAAATCTGGGCAGCCTTACCCAGCTCTACACGAACAGATCCTTCAGCCAAAGAAATCTGGGTCTGTCCTTCATCAGCGTAAGACATGATATTAAAATGCGTACCTAAGACCTTTATTTCTGCAGCTCCTGTCTTAACTTTAAAGGGATGCTGCTTATCCTTAGTAACTTCAAAATATGCTTCTCCGGTTAAAGTAACCGTTCTTTCAGTACCAGAAAAAACCGAGGGATAGGATATGGCAGACTCCGCATTTAACCAAACTCTGGTACGGTCTGGCAAAATCAGCATATACTGTCCGCCACTTGGCGTACTTAAGGTATTGATATTAACTGAACTTTCAGTACCATCCGTTCCACTTGCATCGTACAGCAGCATTCCATCTTTTGTTTTACTGATCTTAGTTTTACCCTCATTGGCCAGCACACCTGTTGCATGCCCGTCCAATACAATTTCTGTTCCATCAGCCAGTTTTAAAACAGCTCTGTTTCCACCAGGGGCAATATCCTTTTTTAGCTTTGCCACAGGAGCCCTGCTGCTATCTTTAACTTGTCCCTGGTTGCCCCATATCAAAATGCCAACAGACAAAATGAGCAAAACAGCGGCGGCCACCGGAATCATTACTGCCCATAATGGTCTTACTTTTTTAGGTGTCGAAGTACCTGTTATAGTAGCAAACATCTCCTCCCAGTCTACCTGCTCAGCAGCAGTTCCCGGCACCAGGCTTGTATAGTTTTCATCCATGATGATTTTCAGACGTTCTTCGTATTCCGGAAGCTCCATATAGGAAAACAGCTCCTTAAGTTCTTCAAGGCTGCAGGATTTATCAATGTATTTATTTAATAGCCTTTCAAACTGCTCTTTTGTTCTGTTCATCAAGAATATATAACCCGCTATTGGTGTGGGTTATATACTATAGTTACATAGAAGGGCTTAAAGGACCGCCTGGAATTGAATTATTTTATAAAAAAAAGATAAAAGGCCAGAATGATGGCTGGAATCGCTGAATTTTGATCGAGAAATATTTTTATATACCGCAATACTTCTACCATGATGTTTTTTATCCTGCTTTTGGACAGGCCCATTTCAAGCGCAATGTCCTCGTGGCTCATTCCCTCTTCCCGGCACATCCTGAATACTTGTTGTTTTTGCACAGGCAGGGTAGAAAGCGCCTTGTCTATCAGCGCCCTGCTTTCTCTCATTAACAGGGCCTCTTCGGTAGGGTTAACCTCTACCTGCATATTTGCCCAAACAACTTTTAACATTTTTTCGTCGCGGGCAACGTTACTCAGGTAACGTAAAGTTTTATTGCGAACTACCGTATAAATGTAATTTCTGGGATGCTCTACTTTTACCAGGCTGTCTCTATTTTGCCAGAGGCTAAGAAAGGTATCCTGAACAATCTCTTCCGCATCTGCTGAAGAATGAATAAAATTGACCACAAATGTAAAGACGCGGGACCGGTAAGTTTCAAAAATCAGTTTAAAAGCAGCTTCATTACCCATGGCAATCTGTTGCAACAATTGTTGCTCGCCTGCTAAATCATAAATTACACCGCGGGCAGCCATGAGTCTTATTATTTCGTTAATACGATAGCGGAAGAAATCAACAGACAATCCCCCTTATAAACGCAATTTAGTAATATTTTGAAAAAAGCCGGCATGTGCCAGCTAAAAACCATTTCAATGTGTATTAAAAAACAGCCAGGCCTAAAAATTATAATAAGGAGAGATCATCAGGTATACTACAACACCAGTAACTGCAACATACAACCAGAGTGGAAAAGTGATCTTTGCAATTTTTTTATGCTTATCAAAACGTTCGGCCAAAGCCCTTACATAAGTGATCAGCACCAGGGGTATAATGACAATAGATAAAAGTATGTGTGTCAGTAGAACAAAATAATAAACATATTTGATGGTACCTTCTCCGCCAAACTTTGTAGATGGGGTGGTCATGTGATAAGCGATATACATGACCAGGAACAATAACGAACAGCCAATGGCAAGCTTCATTAAGTTCTCATGCAGTTTCCGTTTTCCCTTCTTAACCGCCATTACGGCCATCACCAGCAATACCGCGGTAATGCCATTTATGGTCGCATAAATTGGGGGCAAAAAGGGCAAGGGGCTTGCATTGGGGATTTTAACATAGAACAATACCGCTACGGCTACCGGGATAACAATAGATAACAAAATGATCCATTTATTATATTTCTGTTCAACTGAATTGTTATTTGCTGTCATATTTAATACACACTATCTTCCGTCCTCATTGTTTCTTAATTCTTCGGTAATCAATACCTTGATCTCATCATCCAGTTTGGCCAGGGCTTCCTGGCTGCTGGCTTCATAATATCCCCTGATCCGGTGCTGATAATCCAGCAAAACAAACATATTGCTGTATACAAATTTCGGCAGGCCGTTTACAACTTCCTTATGGGCATCTATAAATAAGCCCTTGTTGATCAGGTTATATATGGTTGTGCTGTCTCCGGTAAGTAAATCCCATTTTCCGGGTTTTGCAGCAAGTACAGTAGCGTATTTGTTCAGAACCTCAGGCGTATCGTTTTTCGGATCAATGCTTAAGCCTACAAAATTCACAACTTTATTTTTATGGTAAGTTGTTTCAAAAGCTTTCATGGCTTTGTTTGCTACATTAACACTATAGGTATCGCCTTGGGTGTAAAAAAGGTTTAGCACAACTATTTTGCCATCGTATTGCTTTACCGTTATGGTGTCCGCATTTTGGTTCAGCAGTTTAAAATCACCCACCTGGTGATAAACGGTATCCGGCACCTGTTTCCCCCGTACAGAGTGGAATGTTGAAGCCACTTCTTTAGGCCCAAAAAAAGGCAGTGGCTTATAACGGTTCTTACCCTTTTCCACTAGTAAATTATATAAAAATCCTGGTACCGCTAATATGGTGACCAGGATTAAAATTTTCTTTATGGAAGCTGCCTTCATTAAACCAAGGGCATATGCAGGTGTAAGTATCCGCCTTCAATTAGCATCAATACAATAAAGTAAAAGATAAAAATAAAAACGACAGTCAGTGAAACCTGAAGCCCAACCTTCTCGTATTTAAGGTGCATAAAATAAGCAACTATATAAAAGGCCTTTAATAAAGTTAAAGCGATATAAACATAATTACCGATATGCTGAGGCATATGTCCGCCTGGAATTGCCCATAAGGCAATGATAAACTCAATTACAGTAATGGCCAGCAGAATTCCAAATACCTGCCAAATTTTCTTTTTGTCTAAACCTGCATGCTCCCCGTGTGCATGTTCGTTATGTGCGTGTTCGTTATGTAATTCTGACATAATATCTTGATTGAGAAAAATTAAACTAAATAGAAGAAGGTGAACACAAATACCCAAACAAGGTCTACAAAGTGCCAGTATAAACCAACTTTTTCAACCATCAGGTAGTGACCGCGTTTTTCAAATGAACCATTAATGGTCATACATAAAATGATGATGTTAATGATTACCCCACTAAATACGTGAAATCCGTGAAATCCGGTTATTGTGAAAAACAGGTTTGAGAACTGCAGTGCAGATACCGTAGATACTTCACCGGTAAACAGGTGGTGCAAAGTCTCCATAGGAGGAATTTTACCCCATCCAAAACCTTCGTGGAATAAATGCGTCCATTCAGCAGCCTGACAGCCAAGGAACATTAAACCACCTATAATGGTTGCCACCATCCACCAGATCACTTCTTTTTTAGAACGTCTGTGCCCGGCCTCAACTGCCAGTACCATTGTTACAGAGCTCATGATCAGGATGAAAGTCATCAGACCCACGAATACAAGTGGTGCACCACTGTCGGTTATACCCGGAATGGATTGAAAAACCAGATCCGGATCTGGCCAGGTAAACTTACTAAAGCGCTGTGCTCCGTAATAGATCAGTAATGACGAAAATGTGAATGCATCAGAAACCAGAAAAAACCACATCATTATTTTGCCGTACTCTACAGACCACGGCGAGCGGCCTCCGCTCCATGGAGTGGTTTTTACCTGATCTAATTGTGATAATGAACTCATTTTGTAAATAGTAATAGTTTGTTAAAAATTCTAACTGTTCAAAAGTAAAAAAACATACAGATATATCCATAATATATCTATAAAATGCCAAAATATAGAAGCGATTTCCATCCGGTACTTGCGCTGCTCTAAAGACATCTCTTTATAAGCCCCGATCAGGGCATTCAATACAATACATAAACCCGCAAAAATATGCAACAGGTGAAAGCCAGACACAATATAGATCATAGAAATGGCCGCATTGTTGTTCACCATGGCCGCACCGGTATGGAACAAAACGCTCCAGGCATCAAACTGCAGATAGGCAAACACACAGCCTAAAGCCATTGTTGCCCATAAAAATAACTTCTGACTACCCGTATTCCCTACTTTTAAGGCCCTAGAGGCTAAAAAAAGACAGATGCTGCTGGCCACCAATACCGCAGTACTGTATATAAAAACATCGGGCAATACCAATCCATGCCCTTTACCCTTCGAGGCAGAGAACACGATATAATAACTCGTCCATCCACCAAACATAATGGTCGACGAAACAACAAATAACCAAAGAACGAATTTTTTTGGCTTTGCATTAAACTCCGTTCCCATCTTTAAATCTTGCTCTTTCAATGTATGTACCATTTAAATCTATTTAGCTAAAAAATCAAATAATAAAACCAACTGTACCAGGGGCAGGTAAAAAAAGGAACAGAACATCACCTTCCTTGCACTCGCCAGATCCAGTTTTACCCACAATTTAAAACCAAGCCATGCAAAAACAAGGCTTGCCATCAATGAAACCCCTCCGATATAATAGCCACCAAAGCCATAAAACGTTGGCAGCAAACTCACCGGAATCAATATCAACGTACTTAAAAAAGTAATAAAAGCACTTGTCTTATCCCTTTTGGTAGTTGGCAAAAGCCGGAAACCGGCCTTACTATAGTCGTCATCAAGCACCCATGCAATTGCCCAGAAATGTGGGAATTGCCATACAAACTGCACCAGAAACAAAATGCCTGCTATCGTATAGTCCATCGGTACAAAATGTGTGGCATTGCCAAATGAGGCCAGATAGCCAAGTAAAGGCGGCAATGCGCCTGGTATAGCGCCAACAAACACAGCTACCGGCGATTTACGCTTTAAAGGCGTGTAAGCAAAAGCATATAACAGGATAGAGAATACAGACAAGATCCCTGTCTCCAGATTAAGTTTACCCAAAAGCCAGGTGCCCAGCATACCCATAATTAAACCCAGTACCAGGCCTTGTCCGGTAGTCATGCGGCCTGCAGGCATAGGCCTGTCTTTAGTCCGGGTCATCAATTTATCCAGATCCTTTTCTATGATCTCATTAAAACAGTTCGCTGCCCCCGTCACTAAAAACCCTCCTGCAACCAATATCAGCCAGTTCATCCAGTTAATCCCATCCAGTTCTCCCCTATAGATCTGCGCCTTCTGACCAATTAAAAAAGTAATTGATGCAGAGAACACCACCAGGAAGGTGAGCCTGAATTTGATGAGTTTAGAGAAATCTGAAAAAAAATGTTTCAATTTATATATAATTAATCCTGTTGGTTATAGGTATTTGTTCTGTAAACCAACAAATACAAATAATATTGTAAGCTAAATAAAAGTGTCGAAAATAAAATATGCATCGCCTGTGCATAAGGCGGCAGCGCAAAGTTAGACAATAATAGTCCGGTTACAATCTGAATGATCAAAACTATCCCAACAGCCCCACCAACCCGCAATGCCGTAGCCTTACCGCTAAACTTATCTTTTACTATTTTATAAACAATAATATTCAAGATCAGTACCAGCATAGCCAGGTCACGGTGGTAAGAAAATACATCCCCCACTTTAGCAACCCAGCTGGCCCTGTTGTTATACATCAGCTGTTTGGCTATTGCATCTATGGCTTCCCTAACCTCTGTACCCAATACAATCTGGACCACACTTAACACTATGGCCCCAAAAATCAGCGCTTTAAGCCAAACCAGCTTGCCCATAATCATGATGGCCTGCCTGTCCAGCTCCCGTGCATAATTATAGGTATAAACCAATATCCCTAAAATAACCAGGGCAAGCAGCATATGTACAGTTACAATCCATGGCATCAGGTTAGTAGATACTACAATAGAACCCAGCCAGGCCTGAAAACCAACAACTACCAGATTCAGCAGACTGAGCACAATGATCCTTCTGGCCCTGCTCCTGTAAGTAAATGAATACACTACAAGCCCCAATAACAGCAAACCTGTTGTTGCACCCATCAACCTGTTAATATACTCTGTCCAGGTTTTCGCCGCATTAAACGTTTCCGGCATCAGAATAGATTCATCATGTCTGATGCTGTCGGCCAGGTGTCCTTTTCCCATCTTATCCAGCGTCTTCGCAAAGCGTTCATTTTTAGCAACGCGCTCTGCTACATATTTCTCTTTATAATCGTGCGGAAGCTGTGATGCAGAAGTGGGTGGGACATATTGGTCAAAACATTTCGGCCAGTCGGGACAGCCCATACCAGAGCCAGTGCTGCGTACTATACCACCAGCTAAAATAAGCAGTAAGGTTACAACTATTGTGATAAGGTTTAGCCTGATAAATCTCGTTTCAGATTTAGGAACCATGGTATGTGTCTGATTAAAAAAAAATGAGGTACCTGTTGTAAGTATTTACCTACTGCAGATACCCCATTGTATATAGATACTACTTATTAATCTAATTTTGGCGCATCTTCAGGAGTGTTCTTTGCTTCCCATTCCCTTTGTATGCGTTCCGACTCGCTGTTGCCTTCAAAATCATGCGGCATATTTGAGTTCATTGTTTGCGAGAAAGGAACAGTTTGAGGAATAAAGTCTTCCTCTGCTCCTGGCTTGCTATAATCGTAAGGCCAGCGGTAAACTGTTGGGATCTCTCCTGGCCAGTTACCATGCAGACGCTCCACCGGGGTAGTCCACTCTAAAGTATTTGCTCCCCAAGGATTCTGGGTAGCTACTTTACCTTTAAAGATAGAATAGAAGAAGTTAAACAAGAAAGCTACCTGAGCCAGTGCAGCGATAATGGCCGACCAGGTAACCAAAATGTTCACTGTAACCCATTTGTGCATAAATTCAAACTCAGTAAATGCATAATAACGCCGCGGAACCCCATCCAATCCTAAAAAGTGCAATGGGAAGAATACCAGGTAAGCACAGGCAAAAGTAATCCAGAAATGCAGATAACCCAATTTTTTGCTCATCATCCTTCCAAACATCTTAGGGAAATAATGATACACACCCGCAAGCATACCAAAGATAGCTGCTGATCCCATTACCAGGTGGAAGTGGGCCACAACAAAATAAGTATCGTGAAGGTTAATATCCAGGGAAGCATTACCCAGGAAAATACCTGTTAAACCACCTGAAATAAAGAAAGAAACCATACCAATGGCAAACAACATGGCAGGTGTAAACCTGATGTTACCCCTCCATAAGGTGGCCAGCCAGTTAAAGGTCTTCACTGCCGACGGCACTGCAATGATCAGTGTAGTGATCATAAATACACCACCAAGCAGCGGGTTCATTCCCGTTACAAACATATGGTGTCCCCATACGATAAATGATAAGATGGTAATACCGATCAGGGAATAGATCATCGCATGGTAACCAAAAATTGGTTTTCTTGCATTTACAGACATGATCTCTGAAGACAATCCCATGGCCGGCATAATTACGATGTATACCTCAGGGTGCCCCAGGAACCAGAACAAATGCTGCCATAAAATTGGTGATCCCCCTTCATTGGGAAGGATCTGCGTACCCATAACGATATCAGAAAGGTAGAAACTGGTACCGAAACTCCTGTCGAAGATCAATAAAACCACACCCGCAACCAATACAGGGAAAGATAAAATACCCAGCACAGCTGTCAGGAAGAATGCCCAGATCGTCAGAGGCATTTTCCAAAGGTCCATCCCCTTGGTACGCATGTTCAATATCGTACTTACATAATTGATACCACCCATTAAAGATGAAGCCACAAAAAGCACCATACTGATCAACCAGAGTGTCATCCCTAAACCTGAACCGCTAATCGCAGTTGGCAAGGCAGATAATGGCGGATAAACTGTCCATCCGGCACTCGCTGGTCCGGTTTGTATAAAGAATGAACTCATCATGATCACACAGGCCATGAAGAAGAACCAGTAAGAAAGCATGTTCAGGAAGGGCGAGGCCATATCCCTTGCACCAATCTGAAGCGGAATTAATAAATTACTGAAAGTACCACTTAATCCTGCTGTCAGTACAAAGAATACCATAATGGTACCATGTATGGTAACCAATGCAAGATAAAAGTCGGGTTTAATACGTCCACCCTCAGCCCATTTTCCTAAGAAAGTCTCCAGAATAGGGAAGTCTTTATCAGGCCAGGCCAGTTGCAAACGGAACAGAATCGAAAGGCCCATCGCAATAACAGCCATAATAATACCCGTTATCAGGAACTGCTTGGCAATCATTTTATGATCCTGACTAAAGACATACTTCGTTAAGAAGGTCTCTTTGTGATGCCCATGATCATCATGGTTATCGTGGTTATGTGTATCGTGTAATGATATAGTTGACATAATGTGCTATTCCAGTATTATTAATTTTTTAAAGCTAATTGATTGGTTTTAACTGCAGATGTATCCTTTGCTGCTGTATCTGCCGGTGCAGTAACAGGTACTGCTACGGGCAGGTTAAATTCTTTCCTCAAATCGTCAGTTAAATAAGCAGGTTGTTTTTTCACCCATGCCTCATATTCAGCCATAGAAACCACCTTAACTTCCTTTTGCATTTTATAGTGACCATCACCACAAATCTTGTTACATAAGAACAAATATTTGAAAGTCGGGTCATTGGTCTTAGCCTTCATTTCTTCTGTAGTAATGGTTGGCGTAAACTCAAAATATGAGGTCATACCCGGAACAGTGTTCAACTGAACCCTGAAATGCGGCATGTAAAAACTGTGGATCACGTCCTTACTCGTCAGGATTAAACGAACTGGTTTATTCACAGGAATTACCATTTCATCGGCCGACTGATCATCAAGGTTGTTCTTATCTTTAAAGTCAATACCCAATGCATTGATAGAATTGATCAGCTTGTAGTTCTTTAAACCAACAATTCCATCTGCTCCCGGATAACGGATCGCCCATGCAAACTGTGAAGAAGTAATCTCAATACTGATGGGCTTGTTGTTCGGATCTTCAATCTTATAAAAGATTGATCTCCAGGTAAGGAAACCCATCAATACCAGTACTGTTAATACCAGTGCAGGAATAATTGTCCATACACGTTCTAAAGTATTGTTGTGTGGATAATAGTAAGCTTTTCTTTTACCACTGTGTTTGTAGATATAAGCAAAACCAAATAAAAGAATATGTGTAGCGATAAAAACGATGGTGGTAAGGATCAGCGTAATGTTAAACATCTGATCAATCTTCTCACCATGTTCTGATGCTGCATCAGGGAGGATCATGTTGCCATGAACCGTATATTCCCAATATACACCATATAAACCTACAATCAGGAACAATGCAAAAAGTACTCCGTTAACTGCATTCCAGTTGATGCCTTTAGGTTTATCCTGAGCCGCTCTGGTCAACTCATATACCTTTAATGCCTTTCCGATAATAGCTATGAATAAACATAGCAGCAGGAAGGCCATGGCATAAAATATTGCCGATTTATAAACCGGTCCCATATCTACGGGCTTCTTAGCGGTCTCAGCAGCTGCAGCCTGGGCAAATGCGCTGGTATTTGCAAATGCAGTCATGATTACTGCCAGTGCCGCTATTGTTTTGTTACTTATAAATTTTCTTAAACTCATTTCCTTAAAAGTAGTAACGATGTACTTCTATTTATACTATTATTTATTATACGCTATAAAGCCGCCTGCTACAAGTGATGATTTAAACTCTCTTGTAAAAACGGATGGTTCTTTGCAATCAATGGTTTCTTACTCAACGCATTTAAAACAGTAAAAGTAAACAAACCTACAAAACCTATTGCAGTACCCACTTCTATTATACCAAACCCATGGTGTTCTTCCACTGTTCCTGGCATAATCATCTGATAATAATCAACCCAGTGACCGCATAAAACAACTATCGATACGGTAAGTAAAATATTCTCCTGTCTTTTATTGTCCCTATCCATCAACAGCAATACAGGCGCTAAAAAGTTCAGGATCAGGTTCAGGTAAAACCAGAACTCATAGTGCTCAAACCTTTTGTAAAAATACACAGTCTCTTCAGGCATGTTGGCATAGTAAATCAACAGGAACTGTGCAAACCATACATAGGTCCAGAAAATAGAGAAACCGAATATAAACTGTCCTAAATTGTGCAGGTGACTGTTGTTTACCCAGCTCATATAACCTGCTTTTCTCAACAGGATGATAATGATCGCTATGGTAGCCAGACTGCTTACCCACATGGCAGCAAAATTGTACCAGCCAAACATGGTCGAGAACCAGTGTGCCTCTAAAGACATTACGGTATCAAAAGCAAATATTGGTGTAGTAAATCCATAAATTACCAGGAAAATACATGAATATTTGAAGCTTTTTCTGTAAGAATTCAAACCGCCTTCCAGATCTTCGTTTGCAGATAACTTGGATAGCAACATGGCAAATATCGAATAAACCCCCAGGAAGATCACCTGGCGCGCCATAAAGAAAGGCACGTTTAAGAAAGCCGACTTACCGTCAATCAGTTTATCATAGTTCGGACTATTGACATCTGTTAATCCATCAGCATGCCAGTGATGGTACAAATTATGTGTATATAAACCTAAGCCCATTACCACCAATAAGATGATTACGGCTATAGGTAAAACTCTGGCCATGGCCTGAGGTACACGTAGTATAGAAGCAGACCAACCCGCCTGTGCTACAAATTGAACAGCCAGGAAAAATGCTCCCGACATGCATACACATGCAAAGTAATAAGCCATCAGCAACAAGTTGGCAAAAGTACGCTCATGAAGCGCCTCTGCCGAAAAACCATAACCTATAGCTGCTATACCTATTACAATAGCAACGATGCTTAAAGTTTTGGCTTTACCTGTAAACTCAAACTGCTCAGTTAAATTATAATTGTGAGTTCCCATTTATATTGTGCTTTTCTATTGTATTTTTTGTAATTGTTGAACATACATCACTACTTTCCACCTTTCTTCAGGAGATAGCTGAGAGGCATGTGATCCCATATTATTTAAACCATACTCAATTGTATGATAAATTTTTCCTGCTGTTAAATCTTTCATCAGACCGCCACGTGAAGAAGCTGCATCACCATGATAAGAAGGAACACCATTGAACTTTTCAATTTTAACCAGGTGACCTTGTCCATCGCCCTGCTCACCATGACATGGAGAACAAAATACTTTGAAATAGTGTTTACCTGATTCCAGATTTGCTGCTGTCGCAGGAAGAGGATTAACCAGATTGGCTCCGGCCGCTTCATAACCTTCCTTGGTATTCGGGTAGTCATCATACCGATCAAACCCTACCGGAGTAGTATTTGCCGGTGGCGTCTGGGCAGTCTGACCTTTAAAACTTTTTAAATAGTCATTCGTAGTAGAAACTGGCTGGTCCGGATTAAGCGCAATCGGATCATACATGTTTCTGGCGTATTCTAAACCTGTACTTCTTTTATCCTTACATGCTGTGAACATAACAGCACCTGCAAGAATACAAAATGAGGCTAAAACTACTTTATTCTTATTCATAGCTAACATACTTCCTTTCATTATGCTTTACTTCCAAAGCACCCGCTTGCTTTAATAAATCATCTATCTTACTGTGCTCGGTATTTTCTTTTGCATCAATCGCAATGATGAACCTGTCATCAGTTGCCCTTAAATCCATCACCCTCGGTGCTCTTCCAGGAAATAAATGTGTGGATGCGTAGTAAGAGCCTACCAAACCAAAAGCACAAAATAATATGGTTAGCTCAAATGTAATCGGAATAAAATCCGGCAGGGCAAAATGTGGCTTACCACCAATATTGATCGGCCAGTCGTAAGCAGCTGCAAAATATACAAACGTAAGCATGGTACAGGTTCCTGTTATTCCAAAAAAGAATGCAGCAATATCTAACCTTGAACGTTTAACCCCTAATTTAGCTTCTATGCCGTGTATAGGCATTGGTGTATAAACATCATGTATCTTAATGTTGTTTTCCTGCAGCTTTTCGATGCCATGCATCATTTCATCAGGATCACCAAAACTGCCTAAAATATATTTGATATTATTCATTGTTATATTTTTGCGTATTCTTCTTGTTTAACACTATCAAATTTTTCTAAAGATTCCACGTATTCCGATACATGTTCTTTATCTAAATGTCCACCTTTAATCTGCTCCAGTTTAGCCTGCTCACTTGCACTCTTCAGCAGCAATTTAACCTCTGCAATTGCAATTGAAGGTAAAACACGCAGGAACAATAAGAACAAGGTAAAGAATACTCCTATCGATCCTACAAAGACACTCACATCTACCCACGACGGATAGAACATGGCCCAGCTTGAAGGGATATAATCACGGTGTAATGAAGTCACGATAATTACAAAACGCTCAAACCACATACCGATGTTTACTACAATAGACAAAATCCAGGTAGCCGGGATGCTGGTACGGATCTTTTTAAACCATAACAACTGCGGAGAGATCACGTTACAGGTCATCATCATCCAGTATGCCCACCAGTAAGGACCGGTCGAACGGTTGATGAATGCATATTGTTCATATTCTGAACCTGAATACCAGGCAATAAAGAACTCTGTTAAATAAGCCACACCTACAATAGATCCCGTTAAGATGATGATCTTGTTCATCGACTCAATGTGGAACATGGTGATGTAGTTCTCCAGGCCCAATACTTTACGTGCTACCAGTAACAGCGTCAGTACCATAGCAAATCCGGAGAAGATCGCCCCGGCCACAAAATATGGAGGGAAGATCGTAGTATGCCATCCCGGGATTACCGAGGTTGCAAAGTCCATCGATACAATCGTGTGTACCGAAAGTACCAGTGGTGTAGAAATACCGGCCAGAATCAAAGATACAGCCTCAAAGCGTTGCCATGTCTTTACGTTTCCTGCCCATCCAAATGACAATATAGAATAAACTTTTCTCTTTACGCCTGTTGCACGGTCACGGATCGTCGCGATATCAGGCAGTAAACCTGTATACCAGAACAACAGTGATACCGAGAAGTAAGTAGAGATCGCAAACATATCCCAAACGAGCGGAGAGTTAAAGTTAACCCATAATGAACCGAACTGATTTGGTAATGGCAATACCCAGTAAGCCAGCCATGGCCTTCCCATGTGGGAAACTACATAGGTTGCGGCACAAATAACGGCGAAGATCGTCATCGCCTCTGCCGAACGGTTAATGGAGTTACGCCAGTTCTGACGGAAAAGCAACAGTACCGCAGAGATCAGCGTTCCTGCGTGACCAATACCTACCCACCATACGAAGCCGGTAATGTCCCATGCCCATCCAACTGTTTTATTTAATCCCCAGGCACCTATACCAAACCAGAAGGTATAGCTCACAGCTACCACCCATAGTAAGGCTCCGCAAAGTGCTACGGTAAATCCTATCCACCATGCCCTGTTTGGCGTGTTCTCAACCGGCATTAAAATATCATCCGTAATCTTTGCATACGTGATATCCTTGCCGGTGATTAATGGTTCTCTTAATATTGATTCGTTATGTCCTGACATAATTTATATTTCTTTTAATATCAGCTTACGCGCTCTCACGCTTGTACTGTTGTATCTGTATTTCTAATTTTCGTCATATAACCGATTCCCGGCTGAACGTTGATCTCCTCTAAAACATAGTAAATGCGCTCACTACGTAATGCTTTGGAAACTTCCGATTCCGGATCATTGGAATCACCAAATATGATGGCATTTGCCGAACAAGCCTGCTGACATGCCATTTTGATATCACCATCTTTCAACGGACGTTTTTCAATTTTGGCCTGCAGTTTACCAGCCTGGATACGCTGGATACACATCGAACATTTTTCCATCACACCTCTTGAACGCGTAGTTACATCAGGGTTAAGCACCAGCTGTGTAAATTCATTGTTCAGGTAATTGTCAAAACGTGAATCGTTCCAGTAGTTGAACCAGTTGAAACGACGTACTTTATATGGACAGTTGTTTGCACAGTAACGGGTACCTACGCAACGGTTATAAGCCATGTGGTTCAAACCATCCGATGAGTGTACCGTTGCCAGTACCGGACAAACTGTTTCACATGGTGCATGGTCGCAATGCTGACAAAGCATCGGCTGATGTACAACAGAAACATTGTTCATCTGGTTCTCGTCCAGGTGCGCAATCTCTTTTTCTTTAGTTACGGCATTAATACCATTACCATGACCAGGTGCTGCATGCTCCGCATGGGCATCACCTTCCTGGTTGAAGCTGTAGTAACGGTCAATACGGATCCAGTGCATTTCCCTGCGTCTGCGTACTTCGTCTTTACCTACAACCGGAATGTTATTTTCTACGTTACAGGCAACAATACAAGAACCACAACCTGTACAAGCATTCAGATCGATTGCCATCACCCAGTTGTTGCCTGGTTTCTCGTATTTATCCCATAAATCGTAAGTTTTATGCTTAGCGTGGTCATTACCTGAACCAGCTGCCGGATTCTTTTTATATTCTGCAAATGTAGCCTCGCGGATTACATTCCTGCCTTCAAAAGAATAGTGCGTTTGTGTTTGTGCAAGCTCTTCTCTTCTTCCCGTTCCCGAAAGCTCTACCGAGGTCGTGTACTTTGAAGTCCCGTTAACCAGGCTTACAAACGGGAAAGCATTTTTTCCAACGTTATCACCAGCCTTACCCACCTTAGTACGTCCATAGCCTAAAGCAATAGATGCAGTACCCATAGCTTGTCCGGGCTGGATCAGCACAGGCAATTCAATTGTATAACCATTTTCGCCTTTTACAGCAACAATGTCAAACTCTTTATAACCCAGCTTTTCAGCATATTTAGGTGCCAGGGCAATGTAATTGTCCCAGGTTACTTTAGAAACCGGATCTGGCAATTCCTGTAAAAATGCATTATTTGCATGTTTACCGTCACGCATCGGGATACTTTCGTATACCTGTAACTCTACTTTGTTCTTAGCCAGTGCCTTACTGTTATTTACGATAGCTGCAGCGGCTGCATCAAGCGATAAACCTACGCTATAAGCACCTGCAGGTTTCTCTGCAGCAGCAAACACACCTGCTTGCAATACCTCTTTCCATCCTTTACCAAAAGTAGGCAGTATGTTTTTTTCCCAGTTATTGCGTACATATTGATAGTATTCTTTAACAGGGGCATCAGACCAGGTTAACAAGCTTTCTTCTGCCTGGCGCGAGTTAAATACCGGGTTAATTGTAGGCTGTACGATAGAATAGTATCCTTCGTATATATTGGCATCACCCCATGCTTCCAGGTAATTATGATTGATCGCAATCACATCACATAAAGTTGAAGTCTCATCTTTACGGTCAGAGAAAGATACTTTTAAAGCAACCTTAGCCAAAGCCTCAGTAAACGCTTTGCTATTTGCTACATCATAAACAGGATTGCTGTCCAGGAAA
Source organism: Pedobacter sp. AK017 (assembly GCF_014200825.1). Taxonomy (NCBI): domain Bacteria; kingdom Pseudomonadati; phylum Bacteroidota; class Sphingobacteriia; order Sphingobacteriales; family Sphingobacteriaceae; genus Pedobacter; species Pedobacter sp. AK017. Next base: position 109,682 of record NZ_JACHCW010000014.1, on the reverse strand, counting down.
AATACCGCAGCAATCTCGCCCTTATTCATTTCATTAATGAACTCAGCAAATTCGGCATCATTACCTGCATAACGCTTATTCGGATTATCCAGATCGATAGTGGTACCGTAGCTGCCGATTGCCGAATTGATCGCATTTACCAGAATCTGGGTAGATATATCATTCGAACCGGAAACAACCAGTGCTTTTCCTTTATTTTGTAGTAATTCTTTCGCAACTAATTTAAGCGCCTTATCGGCAGTAACATTGTTAGGAAGCGCTGCTCCTGCTAAATTACTCCCTGTAATTGCATTGTATAAGGTAATCAGTGCAGGTCCCTCTTCCGATAATTTTACCGGAACCCTGGTATCTGCATTGGTACCTGTCAAGCTCATCCCTGCCTCAAACTGGAAGTGGCGCGACATTTTACCGTTTTTCAACGAAGTATGGTTCCTGTTGGATACATACTGGGCCGTAAATTCCTCTCCACTGATCCAGGTACCTAAAAAGTCTGCCCCAAAACTTACGATCAGATCAGCTTTATCAAATTTATATTTTGGAACAACTGCTTTACCAAAAGTACTTTCATTCGCTTTAATGATACCTGTATAAGAAACTGCATCGTACTGTACATGTTTCGTATTCGGATAAGCAGCAGCAAAATCAGCAATAACAGCCTTGGTAGACGGACTGTTTACAGAAGAAGAAACAATCCTGATCTTTTTACCCGAAGCCTGTGCTTTATTTAATTCTCCTTTTACAAACTCATCTACTTTTGCCCAGGTAGTTTCGTTCTCTTTTAATAAAGGCGATTTTAGTTTAGATACATCATACAGATCCAGTACAGAAGCCTGTGCCTGTGCATCAGTTCCACAGTTAAATACACCTGCATTAGGATTTGCCTCTATTTTAATAGGTCTTCCTTCCCTGGTTTTTACCAGTACAGGCTGCCCGTTAAAACTTGACACATAATAATTAGGGATACCCGGCACAACCTCTTCAGGTTTAATCACATAAGGAATTGCCTTATGAACAGGGGCGGTCTGACAAGCTGCAAGTGTTACCGCACCTAACCCAAAGCCTAAAGCCTTTAAAAAGTCGCGGCGTGGAGTTACTGTACTTAACCCTGCTTCATTTAAAACATCTTCTATTGGAAGGGGCTCAGCAAATTCGTTTTTGTTGTTTTCAACAAAATCCGGAGTGTTGTTATACTCTTCTAAGCCTTTCCAGTATTTTTTATTGCTTTCCATTTAAGCTATATTACTGTTATCGAACGTTCTTTGTTATTAAACTCTATTAATAGTGGCACTTACCACACTCTAATCCACCTAACAATGCAGGCGTAATTTTTTCCCCTTTTTTGATTTTCTCATGGGCTTCAATCACTTTGGTATAGAAAGCATTGTCTTTACCCGAGATCTCAGCATCTTTATGGCAGTTGATACACCATTTCATCGTCAGCGGAGAATACTGGTAAATCTCTTCCATCGTGTCAACCGGTCCGTGACAAGCAAAACATACCGGCTCATTTGGCTGTAAACCTTTTTCTTTTCTGATCGCTTCCTCACCAACCACAACGTGTTGTGAGTGGTTGAAATAAGCAAAGTCAGGCAAGTTGTGTACACGAACCCACTCTACTGGTTTTTCTTTCGATTTGTCGTAAGTCAGTGTACTTGGGTCATAACCAATAGCTGTATAGATCTTTTGGATCTCAGGAGAGATCTCCCCGTTATATTTTTCAGTAGCCTGTACTGATTTGTGACAGTTCATACAAACATTCACCGAAGGAATTGTTGCATTCTTAGATTTAAATGCACCTGCGTGACAATACTGACAGTCAATCTGGTTCACCCCGGCATGCAGCTCATGAGAGAACTTGATCGGCTGAACCGGCTGGTACCCGGTATGCACACCGGTATTCCACATCCCCATCCATCCAAATGAACCTAAGGCAATAACAATGCACAGGATAAAGAACAAAATGAATTTTTTGTTTTTAAACAACCTGCGGACACCCACGCTGAAGGAAACATTGTCTTCTTCAACAATTTCAACACCTTGTTTCTGAAGAATTAAACGCTCCAGCATTTTCACTGCACGGCCTAAAACAACCAATACGGCTATAGAGATCAGGATAATTAAAGCAATACCTGCAATAGAGAAGTTAGAAACCTCATCGGAACCCGCACTGGCCTTAGCTGCATTTGGATCTTCTGCTTTTTTAGGCTCGCCCGCTTTTGCATAGGCAATCACACTTTTGATCTGCTCATCAGTCAAAGTTGGGAAAGTGGTCATTTCTGCCGGAGAGAACTTCGCAGCCTCAATCGCAGTTTTATCACCAGCGTCAACCAGGGCTTTCCAGTTCCTGATCCATTTAATGGCAAAGGCTTCATCCAGCTCATTCAGCTTAGGTGTTAAAGCAGGGCCTGTACTGTTGCGGTCTAATTGGTGACAAGAAGCACATTTATCTTTAAATATTTTTCTTCCCTCCACTACATCTTGCGCTTGTGTTGCAGAAACGATTAAAACAGATAGAGCCGTAAACATGAACGCCGACTTCCAAACTCTTCTAATGATCAATGAGATATCCCTCATAATGAGTATTTTATGCTATTTTTTAAAAAACTTTATAAACGTAATTGATGTTTAAACTTGAGTCCTTCACCAAAACGTCCACAAAAGTAAAATTTATTAACGTACCAATGACAAAGAAATGACAGTAAATACAATTTATAATCAATCTAAATAATGTCATTTTAATGCTTTAAACAAAGAAAATCACCAATTTTTTATAAAAATTAGTGACCTTCTCCCGGCAACATCTTTCCGCCTGATTTGTTATTTTAAATTACATTTTTAATATCCATGCAAATATCAGTGGTGCCACTATTGTAGCATCCGATTCTACAATAAATTTAGGGGTGTGGATGTCCAGCTTACCCCAGGTAATCTTCTCGTTCGGCACTGCTCCTGAATAAGATCCATAAGAAGTAGTCGAATCCGAGATCTGGCAGAAATAACTCCAGAAAGGAATGTTCTCCATTTCCATATCCTGATAAAGCATAGGCACAACACAGATCGGAAAATCACCTGCTATACCACCACCAATCTGAAAAAAGCCTATTCCTTTACCCGCACTGTTCGCAATATACCAGTTGGCCAGCCAGCCCATATATTCAATACCACTTTTCATTGTGGTCGCCTTAATTTCCCCTTTCATGGTGTACGAAGCAAAAATATTCCCCATCGTCGAATCTTCCCAACCCGGTACTACAATAGGCAGGTTTTTTTCTGCTGCAGCCAGCATCCATGAATTTTTAGGATCAATTTCATAATATTGCTCCAGGTCGCCGCTCAACAACATTTTATACATAAACTCATGGGGAAAGTACCGTTCACCGGCAGCATCTGCATCTTTCCAGATCTTATAAATGTGTTTTTGTAGCCTGCGGAAAGCTTCTTCTTCAGGAATACAGGTATCCGTAACCCGGTTGTAATGGTTTTCCAACAGGTCCCACTCGTCCTGCGGACTCAGGTCGCGGTAATTCGGCACGCGCTTATAATGTGAATGTGCAACAAGGTTCATGATGTCCTCTTCAAGGTTGGCCCCGGTGCATGAAATGATCGAAACTTTATCCTGACGGATCATTTCTGCCAGCGAAATACCCAGCTCCGCCGTGCTCATCGCCCCTGCAAGAGTAATCATCATTTTACCACCCTCATCCAAATGTGTTTCATATCCTTTTGCTGCATCCATCATGGCTGCCGCATTAAAATGGAGATAATTGCGCTCCATAAACTGAGATATCGGTCCTCTTGTTGTACTCATCTTGATCTAATTTTGTAGCCGCAAAAATAGATAAATATTATTATTTAAAGCCATTTGGCCTTAAAGTTGATAAAGACACCGGTAATTAAATCCTTTCCCCTATTTTAGGCCGATGAAGAAACTTTCAATTTGTACCCTTTTTGTACTGATCACTGCAAATGCATTCGCACAAAAAAAACTGATAGAACGTTATTTATCCAATAAAACAGACTCTTCAAGAAGGCCCAGCTTTATGCCTGTACCAATTTTCAGGTACAGCCAGGAAATAGGTGTTGAATTTGGTGCCGGCCTCCTTTACTCTACTTATTTAGACAGAAAGGACCTCAGCAATCGCAGCTCCAATTTCTCAGGTGTAGTGTCAGCATCTACCAAAGGCCAATATAATGTATCCTTAAAAGGCGATATCTGGACCAAAAATAATACACATCATTACATTTCAGAAATCCGCTTCAAACAGATGCCCTTTAATTTTTATGGCATAGGTAACGAAACAGATGAAGCAAATAAAGACAGGCTGGTACAGGGTTTTGTAAAGGTGGTTCTGGAAGCCGAAAAAAGGTTTTGGCCGGCAATGTATACCGGCTTTTCCCTCGGCTTTGAAAATTATCATTTTACCGATAAAGAGGTCGGCGGTATATTTACCACCGATCAGGCTATCCTGCATAAAACAGGCGGCTCTGTAGTTTATGCAGGCATTTCCCAAACCTATGATACCAGGAATTCTAACAATTACACCACAAAAGGGATGATGGCAAAAGTTTCTTTTCAATACGCACCGGATTTTTGGGGCAAAGAAAATTTTACCGGCAGCCTCATTAAAGCTAATGTCCGCAGTTTCTGGTCGCTCTCCCCAAAATTTGTGATCGGTGTAAACGGACTTTTTCATACCATCCAGGGTAAAAACACGCCTTTCTACTTATTGCCACAAATGGGCAACGACGAAATGATGCGGGGTTATTATACCGGCCGTTACCGCGACAGGAACCTCCTGGCCGCACAGGCCGAACTCAGGTACCGGTACAACAACCGCTTTGGTGCAGTAGTTTTTGGTGGCGGCGGACAGGTATTTGAAAACGGGGGTTTCGAAGTCAGAAACTTTAAACCTTCCTATGGTGCAGGTGGCCGCTATTTCTTTGACCCCGAAAAAGGCCTTAGTGTGCGCCTTGATTATGGAATCGGTGAGAAACGCCCTAACGAAAAACGCCAGACCGGATTTTACATCAGCCTGGCAGAGGCCTTTTAAGGCTTCGTCCGGATAGCTGCATTTTAAAACTTAATTTTAAAATGCTCTTTAACCTGGCCCTTCCTAAAGTAAACCAATCCTATCCAAAACAAATCTATAGTTACTGTAACATCGGGATGGTTTTTTATCTCTTCCCAGGCTTCCTTCATACCCTTGCTCCAATAGATGTCGTCAAAGATAAGCAACGAACCTTCATGAACTTTAGGCAAACACCAGCTGAAATAATTTAATGTAGCCTCTTTTCTATGGTTGCCGTCTATGTAAACGAAATCCAGCTTTTGCTGCCCGGCAATTACACCTGGCAGTAAAGTATCAAAATTCCCTACCTGCAGTTCTACATTATCCAGTCCCAGTTCCTGAAAATTACGATAGGCTACTTTAGCTGTCTCCGGGCAACCTTCAATCGTGATCAGCGCTGCATCGGGACAAGCCCTACTTAAATATGCAGTGGTTATACCCAGGCAGGTACCCAATTCTATAACGCTGGCAGGCTTAACGTCTTTAGCCAAACGATAGATCAGCTGGGCCAGCCGCGGACGCTTCAATGCATTTTTAGCAATCTGTTTTACCTTCTTCGTCCTGTTCTTGTTCAGATGGGAACCCGCCCCCAAATCGGTCACTGTGATCAATGAACCGTCATTGAAAAGTTTTTTTCGCTGCGCTTCAATACTTTTGTAATCAGTTTTGGACTTAAAATCGTAAATTACCTCATCAGTAAGTTTGTATACAAATGGGGAATGGGTACCATGTCTGCTTTTGGCAGTAAAACGGTGCTTTAAATAATCACTGATAAAATTAAAAACCATAGCCGCAAAAATAGGCATTCAAATTTGCATGTTTAATGGAAAATAGTAAAGAAATAAGCGCACTGGTCAAATTACTGGATGATCCTGATCTGGAAATTTACGAGCATGTTGAAAAACGCCTGCTGGAGTATGGAACCGAGGTAGTCGATTATTTGGAAAACGAATGGGAACATTCTTTAGATACCCTCCTACAGGAACGCATAGAAAACATTGTACACAAAATCCAGTTTCGCAGTGTAAAAGAAGACCTTAACCTATGGTACCAGAGCGGGGCTTTCGATCTTTTACAGGGTGCAATGGTCATTAACCGCTACCAGTATCCTGATCTGGACGATCAAAAAGTTATTCTGCAGATAGAAGAGATCAAAAGGGAAATCTGGCTGGGCCTCCAATATGAAATGAGTTCAATTGAAAAGATCAAACTTATTAACCATGTGTTTTACAGTGTATATGGCTTCAGCGGAAATACCAAAAACCATCACGACCCTCAAAACTCCTATATCAGCCAGGTACTCGAAAGCAAAAAAGGCAACCAGATCTCGCTGGCTATTATTTATGCCACACTTGCCCAAAAACTCGACATCCCGGTTTATGGTGTAAACCTGCCCCAACACTTTATATTGGGTTATATCGACGAAAGCAAACGCGAAGAACATGAATTTGGCGTGCTTTTTTATATCAATGCCTTTAATAAGGGTGCCATTTTTGGCAAGCATGATGTAGACCAGTTCCTGCGTCAGCTTAATCTTGAGCCCTTGCCCGGCTTTTACGCCCCCTGCAGCAATGTAGAGATCATCAGGCGGATTATACGCAACCTGGTATCTGCCTACGAAAACCTTGGTTCTGCAGAAAAAGTAGAAGAATTAAAACAACTGCAGAATATCCTGAGCAGCGATAACCTATAAAAACTTATTGCCCCGCATCCAGTTTTCAAGGGTTTTAAACCAATCTTCTGCCGTAGTCTTGTTGTTCAGGCCAAAACCATGTCCGCCTGCCTGATAAATATGCATTTCCGCTTTTACATTGGCCTTCACCAAAGCCTGGTTAAACAAAATGCTGTTCTGCACCGGAACCGTCTTATCGTCGTTGGCATGGATTAAAAATGTAGGCGGGGTTTCTGCATTTACATATTTGTCATTAGAAAAATACTCACGCAGCTTCGCATCAGTACCTGCCAGGTTCTGGGCAGAACCTTTATGCTCCGATTCTGTAAATGAAATTACCGGATATATTAAAACAGAAAAGTCCGGACGTAAGCTCAACCCTTCTTTATTTTCAATTTTCAGGTCTTTATAATGTACCGTTAAGCTCGAGGCCAGGTGCCCACCTGCCGAAAAGCCCATAACGCCTATCTTCGCCGGGTTAATCCCCCATTTTGCAGCATCCTTCCTTACATGGTATATCGCCTGCTCTACATCCTGCAAAGGTCCAACAGAGCGGTCAGTCATAATCTCATCGCTTGGCAAACGGTATTTCAGCACAAAAGCCGTTACGCCAATTGCCGCAAACCGTTCTGCAACCGGATAACCCTCATGGCCTATGGCCAGTCCCGAATATCCACCACCCGGACAAATAATCACCGCCGTGCCATTTGCTTTTTCTTTAGCCGCCCGGTATACCGTAAGCGTAGGTACCGAAACTTTTGTAATGCTTGCGCCCCGCCCTTCACGCATTACCGTAGTTTCCTGGTAAGTAGCAGGTGTAGGTTTTGCACCAGGAACAGCGCCCGGATAAACTGGTAATACTTCCTGGGCCATCAGGCTTCCGGCCGACATCAATACTGTCATGAATAATCCACTTAAATATTTCATTTTAAAATTCCATTAAATATGCTTTCAAAAAGTCGTTCAGCTCCCCGTCCAAAACTGCCTGAGGATTGGAAGACTGGAAATTTGTCCGGTGATCTTTTACCCTCCTGTCATCCAGCACATAGCTCCTGATCTGCGATCCCCATTCTATTTTCTTCTTATTTCCCTCTATTAACGCTGTCGCTTCCATCCGCTTACGCATTTCCGCTTCGTAAAGCTGCGATTTCAATAAACGGATAGCATTTTCCTTGTTTTGTAACTGTGACCTGGACTCCTGGTTTTTTATGATGATCCCCGATGGCTTATGGTACAGCCGTACAGCAGTCTCCACTTTGTTTACGTTCTGTCCACCTGCCCCACCAGACCTGAAGGTCTCAAACTCAATCTCCGAGTCTTTCACTTCTATTTCTATCGTATCATCCACTAAAGGATAAACATACACCGAAGCAAAAGAAGTATGTCTCCTGGCATTCGAATCAAATGGGGAAATCCTCACCAGCCGGTGTACACCATTCTCTCCTTTTAAATAGCCATAGGCAAAATCGCCCGAAAACTGTAGCGTAACCGATTTGACACCGGCAATCTCACCTTCCTGGTAATCCTGTTCCGTAATTTTATAGCCGTTCTTTTCGCCCCACATCATGTACATCCGCATCAGCATGTAAGCCCAGTCGCAACTCTCCGTTCCGCCTGCTCCGGCAGTGATCTGCATCACCGCAGGCAACTGGTCCTCCTTGCTCTTCAGCATATTTTTGAGCTCCAGATCTTCTATCGCTTTCAAACAAGCATCGTACTGTTCCTGCATTTCCTCCTCCGTTGCGTCTCCGCTCTGCAAAAAGTCAAAAAGCACCAGTGTATCCTCCAGCAAACTGTTTGCCTGCTGCCAGGCATCAGTCCATACCTTTTTTGAATTGATTTCTGCTATATGCTGCTCCGCCTTTTTCGGGTCATCCCAAAAATTTGGCTGCAGGGTAAGCTCCTGCTCAATACGTATATCTTCTAATCGGTTCTCGACGTCAAAGGTACCTCCTCAGCGACGCTACTCTGTCCCTTAAATCCTGAATTTGTTCTTTTGTCATAAGCACAAACTTAATTATTTTATACAAGTATCCATAAGTACAAAATACAAAAGGCCACTTAATAACATTAAATAGCCTTTTTAAAAAAAATATGCTGTTACCCTAGCTAAAAAGTCCCTTTAATTTATCAATAATACCATCATCCTTACCATCTCCGTTTACATCTGTCTTTTCTGTAAACATTCTGGTCACATCCGAAAGGTCAAATTTCCCATCCGGCCCTGAGACCTTCGAAATTACATCCTGGATATTGAAAGAACTATCGCCCGGATCATTTGTCTTGTTCACAAATTTACCTACAATTGAAGGAATAACAGATGCGGCTATGCTTTTTGCTGTATCCATATTGATGCCCATTGCAGCCAGTTTATCAGAAAAGCCAGATGTAGCCTCCTGGGCAACAGCACTCCCCTCTGCATTCCCCCCCTTAAATGCATCCACCAAACTGCCAATATTCCCTGAAGATAATTGTTGTTTAAGTGCATCAATTATGGACCCCGAAGCTGCACTGATAGCGGCTTCATTTTGTTCGTCAGGCACTGCACTATTGTTCACAATAGCGTCCTGAACGTTTTCTTTTACGAGTTGATTTAAATTTTCTAACATAGGTGTTTTTTTAAAGGTTTTACTATCTTGTATCGCTGAATAAATATAACATTATTATTATGCTTCCTACAATAAATTTTACCGAAACCACTGCGTATAAATACCTTGCCGATCACTTCATCGACATCAATAAAAAAAACCTGAAAGAACTTTTTGCTGAAGATGAATCCCGCTTTGAGAAGTTTTCTCTTTTATTTGAGGAGATCCTTGTCGATTATTCCAAAAACAGGATTGATGACACCACCCTTGCGCTGCTCATCCAGCTGGCCCGCGAATGTAAACTTGATGAAGCCATTAAGGCCATGTTCAGCGGTGAAGAGATCAACCAGACAGAAGGCCGGCCGGTACTCCACATTGCTTTGCGCAATCAGCGCAACAAAGAGATCCTGGTAAATGGCAAAGATGTGATGCCTGAAGTCTATGCTGTGCTCGATAAAATGGAAAAATTCAGCAACCAGATTATTTCAGGTAGCTGGAAAGGATATACCGGAAAGGCCATTACCGATGTGGTCAATATTGGCATAGGCGGTTCAGACCTTGGGCCGGTAATGGTTACAGAAGCACTGCGCGCCTACAAGAACCACCTGAACATGCATTTCGTTTCCAATATCGACGGCACTCACATTGCAGAAACACTTAAAAAGGTTGATCCGGAAACTACATTGTTCCTCATCGCCTCCAAAACTTTTACTACCCAGGAAACCATGACCAATGCCAATACAGCGCGCGACTGGTTTCTGGCAAATGGTGCTAAAAAAGAAGACATTGCCAAACACTTCGCCGCCTTATCTACCAACGCCAAAGACGTTTCTGCTTTCGGTATCGACACCGATAACATGTTTGAGTTTTGGGACTGGGTAGGCGGCAGGTACTCTTTATGGAGCGCCATCGGACTCCCTATCGCACTGAGTGTGGGTTACGACAATTTTAAACAGCTCCTGGCAGGTGCGCATGCAGCCGATGAACATTTCGAAAATGCTGAATTCGAGATCAACATTCCTGTTATACTGGCTTTAATAGGGATATGGTACATCAATTTCTTTGATGCAGAAACCCAGGCCATTTTGCCTTACGACCAGTATATGCACCGCTTTGCGGCTTATTTCCAGCAGGGCGATATGGAAAGCAATGGCAAACATGTAGACCGTAACGGTCATGATGTGACCTACGAAACAGGTCCGGTCATCTGGGGCGAACCCGGCACCAACGGCCAGCATGCATTTTACCAGCTCATCCACCAGGGTACCCGAATTATCCCATGCGACTTTATTGCACCGGCACAAAGCTTAAACCCCATTGGCAACCACCATCCAATTCTTTTATCCAATTTCTTCGCACAAACCGAAGCTTTAATGAATGGTAAAACCAAGGAGGAAGTTGTTGCAGAGCTTAAAAAAGAAGGTAAAACAGCCGAAGAAATTGAAAAACTGGCTCCCTTTAAAGTGTTTGAAGGAAACAGGCCAACCAACTCTATTCTGCTGAAAAAGGTTACACCTTTTAGTCTGGGTAGCCTCATTGCCCTATACGAACACAAGATATTTGTACAGGGTATCATCTGGAATATCTTTAGCTTCGACCAGTGGGGTGTAGAATTGGGCAAACAACTGGCCAAGAGCATATTGCCTGAACTGGACAATGATAATGAAGTAGCCTCACATGATGGCTCAACAAACGGACTGATCAATCAATATAAAAGCTGGAGGTAAAGAAATTATCCCTTGATTTTCTTATCTTTAGGTATGTTGTTTATGGAAAACAGCTGATGTTCGCATCATAACATTAAAATAGTTAAAAAACTAAAATGATACGCTGATGAAAACAATTAAAAACATGCTGGCATTTGCCGCCCTACTGATTACAACGCAGCTATATGCACAAACCGATAAGGAAACAACGATTAAGATCATCAATGCGCAGCACTATGTATTTAACGCAAGTTCTGCCATGCCAATGGCCAATGCCGATGTGAACAGGGTAATGAGCAGAATGCCCGGCGGAAATGGCTCGGGGATGATACAGCTTACCGGCTCACAATACCAGCTGGTTGTAACCAAAGACAGTATAGAAGCTTACCTGCCTTACTATGGCAGAGCTTATACCGCATCCATGAACCCCGACGATTCGGGCATTAAATTTAAATCCAAAGATTTTAAATATAAGGCCGACAAGAAGAAAAAAGGATCCTGGGTCATTACCATTACTCCAAAAGACGCTAAAGACACACAGTCAGTGGTCCTGAATGTCTCCCAGAACGGTTATGCAACCCTGAGCGTAAACAGCAACAACAGGCAGCCCATATCTTTTAACGGCTACCTTACTGAGCCTAAAGAGAAAAAGAAATAGGTATAAAAAAAGCCTTGCCGGTTGGCAAGGCTTTTTTTATACCTATTTCTTAGGAACAAGCTTCACCTCAAACAGATGTGGCCATTTTTTCCCCGTCACAAACAAACGTTTACCTGCCTTGTCCCAGGCAATTCCGTTCAGCACATTGTTCCCCCGCTCTTCATCGGTTTTAAAATAATCTGCAGGCAGCAGACCTGAAAAATCAATCTGTTTTTCAATTACTCCTGATTCAGGATCAATCACTACAATGATATTCTTGGTATACACGTTCGCATAGATCTTACCATCTATGTATTCCAGCTCGTTCAACGAATCTACAGGGCCATTGTTGTCATAAACTTCTATCGAACGTTCTTCCTTATAGGTATCTTTATTCAGGAACCAGAGTCTATTCGTGCCATCTGATTTGATCAGCTGAATTCCATCAAAACACAAGCCCCACCCCTCCATGCTGGACTGATAAGGGAAAGTAGACAATTGTTTAAATGATTTTGCATCAAATATCAAACCCAGCTTATTTTGCCAGGTCAGCATGACCACTTTATCCCCAACCAGACTCGAGCCTTCACCAAAGTACTGGTCTTCCAGTTTGATCTGCTGTAATACTTTTCCTGATGCAACATCAACCCAGCGTAAGGTCGAATGCTGCTCCTGACCTGTACTTTCCAGAAACCGGCCATTATGATATTCCAGGCCCTGGGTATAGGCCGAAGTATCATGCGGCAAGGTCTTTACCACCTGGTAGCCATACAGTTCAGGCTTCAGGGCCGATTTAAGTTCTATATTAATCGTCAGCGTATCTTTTTTACTGCCATTGTCCACTACTGCTGTAATCAGCTTGTAGCCTAATGAAAGCCCCTTGGTATTTACAGAAACCGCTTCGCCATTGGGCTTTGTGGCCACTGCTTTGCCGTCCAGCAAATAGGTAGCAGAGGTGATAGTTGTCCCTTCAGGAACATCCAGTCCAATCTTTACGTCCTCGCCAAGTCCGAACGACTGGCCCTGCTCAGGAAATTTAAACGCAATTCCCGGTACAGTTGCGCTGTCCTTACAGGCGATCACAAACAATAAACTAAACAGCAAACAAAACGGCAGTGCCGCCCTGCCTATGGTATTTTTAACTTGGCCAAAATGCATCTTCTATATGATTAATTTTATAAATGTCTTTATTTTCAAAAACAATTGCAATAATATCAAAACGAATCTCTCCCTGATGGTTCCTCATTTCAATATAAGCTGATGAAGCAAACTCCAGCTGCCGTTCCTTCTTATAACTTACAAATTCTTCAGGCTGGCCATAATCTGTAGAGCTCCGGGTCTTTACTTCTACAAAAATGAGCTTTCCTTCCTGATCTGCAATCACATCTACCTCCGCTCTGGCACATTTCCAGTTTCTGTTTAAAATATGGTAACCCAGGTTTTCCAGGTATTCAACGGCAATTTGTTCTCCACGCCAGCCCAGGTCGTTATGTGTAGCCATCTATTTTAAAATTGTGATGCCCAGGTGCTTGGAAATCTCACGCTCAACGCCCTTCATCAATACAAACCTTTGCATCAGGATTTCCAGGTTCACCGGATCTGTTTCTATTTTTATTTCTTTGGAAATTGCCGAAAGGATACCGGCAATTTTCGTTTTTTTCAGGTGAAACAAGCCGCCCAAAATCGTTGCCTTCAGGTTTACGGTCTCGTCCCTTACATAAATGTTATGCTTATTTTCCCAGTTCTCACTTAATATATAAGGGGATGTGGATAGTGTAATCGCCAGTTCAGCAATATTACGGTCCGGACTTTTGATAAACTGGCTGGCAACAGGCAAATGCCCGTTCTCGATTTCTTCCCTGTAATTCTCTATGATGCCGCTGCAAAGCTGGTCTTCAAATACCACGTCTGTCAGGTTCTGTATAATGAACGAACCAATGTACATATTGTCTATGCCGTCCCAGTTTACCAGTTCATGTCCATAAGCCAGCAGCAGTCGAACGATTTCCTGTTCCTGAATGAGATCATTGCTTGCTGCAGTTTCCGGACCCGGATCTTCATAAGGGCCCGGATTTTCAAAAAGATTATCAGGTGGCCCCTCTGCATGCTGCTGTGCCTGCTGGTGCTGCTGAAAAGATTGTGATTGCGGACTTGAGCTGCCTCCTGAAGCTTTCTTAAGCTTTGCCGCTCTCATTTTATTGAGCTCTGAAAGCAAGATCCTTTCTTCAACCTGCAATAAGCTACTGCATTCACGTATAAATACAGCGGCCTTAATGTCATCTGGTATCTTCGCAATACTCTCTATAATGTCCCTGATAATCCCAGCCCTTTTTATGGGGTCGGTACCGGCTTCTTTCAGTAAAATCGTAGCTTTATATAAAATAAAGTCCCTGCGGTTACCTTCTATATACTGCTTAAATTCTCCGGAGCCTACATGGTGCATGTACGAGTCCGGATCGTGCCCATCCGGAAAAAGTACCACTTTCACGTTCAGCCCCTCTTCCAGGATCATATCCAGTCCGCGCAGCGAAGCTTTGATGCCGGCAGCATCCCCATCATACAAAATCGTTACATTTTCTGTAAACCGTCCGATCAGCCGGATCTGTTCCGTGGTTAAAGAAGTACCGGAAGAAGCCACCACATTCTCAATTCCTGCCTGGTGCACGGCCAGCACATCTGCATAACCTTCTACCAGATAGCAGTTATCCTGATCCCTGATCGCTTTTTTGGCATGGTACAAACCATAAAGCACGTTGGACTTATGGTAAATGTCACTCTCCGGAGAGTTTACATATTTAGGAACATTTTTATCCGTCTTTAATGTCCTTCCACCAAAACCGATTACCCTGCCGGTAAAGTTGTGGATCGGAAACATCACACGCCCTCTGAAACGGTCGTACAACTTACCCTTATCATTCCTGATCGCAAGCCCGGTTTTTTCCAGGTATTCTTCTTTATGCCCGGCGCCTACTGCATTCTGGATCAGCGCATCCCATACATCGGGCGAGTAACCCAGCTGAAATTTCTTTAGGATATCTTCCCTGAAGCCCCGCTCCTTAAAATAACTTAAGCCTATGGCACGGCCATCATTGCCGGTCCAAAGTTCGTTCGCAAAATAACCAGCCGCGTATTCTGATACAATGTACAGACTTTCACGGGCATTCTGGGCCTCAATGTTCTGGGGCGACTGTACCGTCTCCTCAACTTCAATATTGTACTTCTGGGCCAGGTATTTCAGTGCTTCCGGATAGGAATACTTCTCATGGTCCATAATAAAATGGACCGCATCTCCACCCTTACCACAACCGAAACACTTATAAATCCCTTTAGTTACCGAAACATTAAAAGATGGGGTTTTCTCATTGTGGAACGGACAATTCCCGATTAAACTGGTACCCCTCTTTTTTAACGCAACAAAATCGCCCACCACCTCTTCAATCCTGGCGGTGTCCATTATCTTGTTTATGGTATCCTGGTTAATCATTTCTACTTTTCCCTATCCTGCTTTACCTTGCCTTCAGCAATTTTAATTTATTATTTTATAAGTGGCAGCAAAGTGTCTGCCAGTGTACGGTTGCCTTTTTCATTTAAATGCACCCCATCTGTTGTTAAAATGCCTTTCTCTGCATTTTCCGGATTGTTTTCCTGGTCATAACCTGTAAATATTTTCCTCAGATCAGCCATTGGCAGGTTGTTTTTAGCTGCCAGCTCCCTTATTGCACAAGCATATTTATCTAGTTCCGCATCCATTTCGTTGGCCCCTGCTTTTTTCTCTCCAATTACCGCTGGCGTACAAAGCACAACTTTTATTCCCTTAGCCTGCATCTTATTGATCAGGGCCTGGTAAAACTGAATGAACTTTGGATAGTCAGTTCCCGTTCTATGCTGCAGCTTATGCCATACATCGTTTACCCCTATATAGATCACCACCAGGTCTGGTTTTTTATTCAACACGTCCTCTTCCATCCTCAGGTACAGGTCGTACACCTTATTTCCGCCAATGCCCGCTCCAATTACTTCGTACTTTGCCGGGTCCAGATCCTTTTTTATCAGATCAACGTAGCCACCGGGCTTCACACCTGCCTGAGTAATGGAATCCCCAAAAAAGATCACCTTTTTGGGTTTGTAATTCATGGCAGAAAACAGCAGTACCATCACCAGAACCGGCAGCAGCAATAACAATTTAATTCTTTTCATCCTATTTGTATGTTTGTATTTAGCACAACTAAGTTAAAAAATTACCTGCCCTTTCCAAGTGTATAGTCTTTCTGTACAATCAGGAAGCTTGCCCGTTCTTCTTTCTTAAAGGGATAGTCCCAGTTGCCCTGATAAGCAATTTTGGTAGGCAGCTTATCTTCCCCAAAATAGCTGGTCTCAATATTCATCTGCACATCAAAATCGAACAGCATATTGCTGTATTTCATATCCACATACCGGCCCAGGATCTCAAAATTACGTTTGTCAAAAATGGTGGTCAGCTCTTTGATCATCAGGCCATCTTTGGTGCTGTTACTCAGATCCTTCTTCAGGGTAACTTTAAAACGGTAAACAGGTATCGAGTCCAGGTAAGTACCACTATGATAAGTATAATCGTAATACTGGCGCATATTGGCTGTAAATATCTGGGTTTTGCTGCCAATAAAGGGCAGGCCTTTAATCGGCCTTCCCGGCGCAAAAATCAAGGTTTTCAGTTTATCCTTATAACTCTCATTTTTATCACCGGCTTTTCCTTCGCCCATCTCCGGTTCTGCTACAAAGTCGGTTTGATAAGCGTTCATAAAAATGTAATCAAACATTTCAATGGTATACAGCTGGTATTTGCCATTCTTTTTATACACCTTTCCCGTATCCTGTCTGGCCAGAAATACCATTTTATCGGGCCCTTCGCCATTGTGTCTGATCTTGCGGTAAATACGGCCCTCTACCTTATTTTTTTTATCGTAGGTATAAATACGGTTTTCAGCAATAAAGTTATAGCGTTTCATGTTCCTGAAAGCCTGATAAAAACTTTTATCTGTAATGATCGCATTGATAAAGGTCTCCACACCAAATTTCTGCGTAGTAATATTTACTGCCGAATCTAGCTGGATGGTCCTGATCGTATCGGGATTAAAACGTGGGATCTCTTGCGTAAAGCCCTTCAAAAAGGGCCCCATAAACAGGATCAGCAAGAGTATTTTCTTCATAGCAACGATTTAAATTAATTGCCCAGTTGTTTCAGGGCTACATAAGCCATCAGACCAGTAGATACCTTCAGTGCATCCTCGTCTATATCAAAATTCGGCGTATGCACCGAATAACAGGTATCCTTTTCTTTGTTCCCTGTACCCAAACGGTAAAAGCAGGCATCTGTAACCTGCGAATAATAGGCAAAATCCTCTGCCGCCATCCAGATGTCCAGGTCAAGTACATTCTCTTTGCCCAGGTAATCTTCTGCAAAAGCGCGCGTATTGGCCGTTACCTTTTCTTCATTGATCAGGTAGGGGTAGCCATCCATAATGGTAAACTCACAGCTCCCGCCCATGCTTTCCGCAATACCTTCAGCCATCTTTTTCATCAGGCGCTTCGCTTCCTTGCGCCAGTCCTCATTCAATGTCCTGAAAGTCCCTTCCAGTTTTACCTCATTCGGGATGATGTTCGTTGCCCCATTGGCAATTACCTTCCCAAAGGAAAGTACCGAAGGCAAACGTGGATCTGCATTTCTGCTTACAATCTGCTGCAAAGCCACAATAATATGCGAAGCGATCAGTACAGGATCTATATTCTGATGTGGCTGCGCACCATGTCCGCCTTTGCCTCGTACCGTTACATACAGCTCATCTGTAGAGGCCATATAAATGCCCGAACGGAAACCTACCTTACCGGCATCAATCAGTGGCATCACATGCTGGCCGATAATATGCTGCGGCTTAGGGTTTTCCAACACGCCCTCCTTGATCATAATGCTTGCACCACCCGGTAAAATCTCTTCAGCAGGCTGGAAGATCAGTTTTACTGTACCCCCAAATTCCGACTTTAACTGATTTAAAATATGCGCCGTTCCCAGCAAAGAAGAGGTGTGCACATCATGTCCGCAGGCATGCATCACACCTGCGTTCTTAGACGCATAAGGTTTATCGTTTGCCTCCGTTATCGGCAATGCATCCATATCAGCACGCAGGGCAATGATCTTATCCGAAGCCAGTTCACCTTTGATCAACCCCACAACCCCCGTATCAGCCATTTCTGTAAATGGAATGCCCCAGTCCGTCAAAATGCCTTTCACAAAAGCTGAAGTCTGGTATTCTTTAAAAGAAAGTTCCGGATTGGCATGTAAATGCTGGCGGTAGCCAACAACCTGTTCAAATATATTACCTGAAAGTGCCTGTATCTTGTCTTTGGTTATCATTGATGTGGTTCTAAATTAGGTGCATTGATCTTTTCCCTGAAAATAAATAAAGTAGGGTACATGGGTTTCAGCTCGTTCATAAAGTGCTGGGCCTCCAACCGTGTTCTAAAATCGCCCACCCGTAAATAATAATTGGGTTGCTTATATGTAATGTAGGTATTGTATTCCGGAAAATCTGAATTGAACCTGCTCTGTTCATTAAAAACTTCCCGTCTGTCAGATCCGTAAAAAACCTGCACCCGGTAGCCCATTTGCGAAACAATGGCAGTTCCCACTTTTCCCGTACTTGCTGCCGGTGTGGCAACGGCCGCTTTTGTATTGAGTTCAATACGTTTGGCAATTAAACTGTCTATCATAGGGTCTTTAACTACTGCAACAACACCCTTTGTCTGGGCAAATACCGCAACAGAAAAACAACACAACAGGCCAGTAAATAATTTCTTCATGAGGATAAAAAAAGAATGCCGAATTTTTTTTACAAAACTCGGCATTCTATATGTTTATTACAAATTACAATCCTGCACCGTGACAGTTTTTGAATTTCTTGCCACTGCCACACGGACAAGGCTCGTTCCTGCCCACAGTAACTTCCTTACGGATAGGCTGCTGCGGAGCAAGCTCACGTGTATCTTCCATCACATCTGCACTGCTGCCTTGCTGTCCGAATTCTGGTTTAGACATTTTTAACCTGCTTGGTGCAGGTCTTGGTGCCTGCGCTTCCCGCACATCATTAGGATCTGTCTGCACCGGGATGCCCCCTTTATACAAGAAGCTTACCACCTCTTTGTTCACTGCATTCAGCATGTTTTTGAACAGGTTAAAGGCTTCCATCTTGTAAATGATCAGGGGATCTTTCTGCTCGTAAACCGCATTCTGTACCGATTGCTTCAATTCATCCATCTCACGAAGGTGCTCTTTCCACGATTCGTCGATCAGCGCCAGCACTATTGTTTTCTCAAATGATTTATTGATCTCACGCCCACCGTTATCTATTGCCTTTTTCAAGCCAACAGGAACCTGTATGCTGCGCAAACCATCCGTAAATGGTACAACAATCTGTTCAATCTGCTCACCACGCTCTGCATAAACCTGGTTCAGTACCGGCATCGCCTGGGCAATGATGGCATCCGATTTCCTGGCATAAAATGCAGTCACTTCTTCAAACAGCTTATCGGTTAAATGATGGATGCCTTTCGAAGTAAACTCCGCCTCATCTATAGCTGTATCGGCCGAAAAGTTTTTGATCACCTCCAGCTTAAAGCCTTCATAATTGCCTTCTTCTTTGTATTCGGTCACAATATCCTCGGCAACATCAAAAGTCATATTGCTCATGTCTACATCCAAACGGTCGCCAAACAAGGCATTTCTCCGTTTCGCATAAATCACCGAACGCTGTGAGTTCATCACATCGTCATATTCCAGCAAACGCTTACGGATACCAAAGTTATTCTCTTCCACTTTTTTCTGTGCCCGCTCAATAGATTTGGTAATCATCGAATGCTGGATCACTTCTCCATCCTCAATGCCCATTTTCACCATGATGTTAGAAATCCTTTCCGATCCGAATAAACGCATCAGGTTATCTTCAAGCGATACGAAGAACTGGGACGAACCCGGATCTCCCTGGCGACCGGCACGGCCACGCAACTGTCTGTCTACACGTCGCGACTCATGCCTTTCTGTACCCACGATGGCCAAACCACCGGCTTCTTTAACACCCGGGCCTAATTTAATATCCGTACCACGACCAGCCATGTTGGTGGCAATCGTTACCTGGCCCGCCTGTCCGGCTTCGGCCACAATATCGGCTTCTTTCTGGTGCATCTTCGCATTCAGTACATTGTGCTTAATGCCGCGCAGCTTCAGCATCCGGCTCAGTAATTCCGAAATCTCTACCGAAGTAGTACCTACCAGTACCGGTCTGCCCGCCTGGGTAAGCGAAACAATTTCTTCTGCTACTGCATTGTATTTTTCACGGATGGTACGGTATACATAATCCTGATGGTCTTTTCTCGAGATCACCCTGTTCGTAGGGATCTCTACCACATCCAGTTTATAGATCGACCAGAACTCCCCCGCTTCAGTAGTGGCAGTACCCGTCATACCACAAAGCTTGTGGTACATCCTGAAAAAGTTCTGCAAAGTAACCGTAGCATAAGTCTGTGAAGCATCTTCTACCTTCACGTTCTCTTTCGCCTCAATCGCCTGGTGTAAGCCATCCGAATAACGGCGGCCATCCATAATACGGCCGGTCTGCTCATCTACAATCTTGATCTTTCCTTCATCAATGATGTATTCCACATCAATCTCAAATAAGGTATAGGCTTTCAGCAACTGGTTCACAGAGTGGATGCGCTCTGCTTTAATCGAATAATCGCGCATCAAAGCATCTTTCTGTGCAATTTTTTCTTCACTGCTCAAAGCCGATTTTTCAATATCTGCAATCTCTGTACCCACATCAGGTAAAACAAAGAAATGCGGGTCTTCACCCGATTTGGTAATCAGCTCAATACCTTTCTCGGTCAGCTCCACCTGGTTGTTTTTCTCATCAATATAGAAAAACAGCTCGGCATCAACCTTAGGCATGTTTTTAGACTGATCGGCCATATAATGGTTTTCCGTTTTCAATAAGGTCTGCTTCACGCTGCCCTCACTTAAAAACTTGATCAATGCTTTATTTTTAGGTAAGCCACGATGTGCACGCAATAAGGCCAAACCACCTTCACCTTCTTCGGTTCCGGCTTTACCTTCATTGATCAGTTTCTTCGCCTCGTTCAGGGCACGCGTCACATATTCCTTCTGTGCAGTAACCAAACGTTCTATTCTTGGTTTCAGCTCATGAAACTCATGCTGGTCACCAAAAGGAACGGGACCCGAAATGATCAAAGGCGTACGGGCATCATCAATTAAAACGGAATCGACCTCATCCACCATTGCAAAATGCAGCTTGCGCTGTACCAGCTGGTCAGGGGTTTGCGACATGTTATCACGCAGATAATCGAACCCAAACTCGTTATTCGTGCCATAAGTAATATCGGCCAGGTAGGCATCCCTGCGCTCCTGCGAATTGGGTTCATGCTTATCAATGCAATCTACAGAAATGCCATGGAACTCAAACAGCGGACCATTCCACTCCGAGTCACGACGGGCAAGGTAATCGTTCACCGTTACAATGTGCACCCCTTGTCCGGCCAAAGCATTCAGGTAAGCAGGTAAAGTACTTACCAAAGTTTTACCCTCACCAGTTGCCATCTCGGCAATTTTACCGCTGTGCAAAACCATACCACCTATCAGCTGTACATCGTAATGCACCATGTTCCACAATACTTCCACACCGGCAGCTTCCCAGCGGTTGGCCCAATAGGCCTTATCGCCTTTGATCTCTACATTTTTCTTACGTGCCGCGTAATCACGGTCAAACTGTGTAGCCGTAACCTCCAGCGTATCATTTTCAGAAAAACGTCTCGAAGTTTCCTTCACCACAGCAAATGCCTGCGGTAAGATCTCCTGTAAAACCACTTCCAGTTCCTTGTCACGGTCTTTGATCAAAGCATCAATCTGATCATATAAAGCCGTTTTTTCCGGTAAAGATAAATCCTGGCTCTCGGCATCTGCCTTCAGGCCACCGATCTTGCCATCAATTTCTGCTAAAGCTTTGGCAATAACATCTTTAAAATATACTGTTTTATTACGCAGTTCGTCATTGCTCAATGCCGACAGTTTCTCGTATTCCTGGTTTATCTTGACAACTATAGGCTGTAAAGCCTTGATATCTCTTTCTGATTTGCTTCCAAATACCTTGGTTAAAAATCCTAACATATAATGTTTTTGTGTTTATATTTTTTTTAAAATGATCAAATTACAACAACCAGGCCATATAGTTCAATAAGCCACAATGGCAGTTGCAGATGGCTAACCCTATAAAATACGGGCGTATTTTGATGAAAGCCGGGGTGTATTTTAAAGATCAGGGCTTAGGGGCTATTGTTTTTGGTCTGTTCCTTTATAGTAAGGTCAACGATCACATAGCTGTTCATCCTATGTTTCTCTATATGCCTTTCGGGTAATAAACCTATAGCCGTTAAGGCGCTGTAAGATAAAAAGAAAGGATGGTGCTGATCGTCTGGCTGGGCTAACCTTATTGCAGCTGTTTTCTTGTCTGACTGCTGGCTATTGCAATACCTTGTAACCACACGCAGGCTCTCCATCCGCTCCGCCTTTGCAAGGTGGGTCAGACTAAAAAACACTAACGATAAAGTAACAATATGTCTCATTTACAGCAGCAAAAATCTTTTAACATGCAATACTTCAGGGTCCAAAGCTAAATTTAATCTTTTACATAAAGAAATCTCCCGCTGTTAAATTCTCCTGACAAACCTTAAAATTAGCATAAATATTGCAGATATTGCCTTCAAATTGCTGTAAATACCAAAATGCCTATGGCCGATTTTCGCTTAAATGTTTTTTATACCGTAGCCAAAAGACTCAGTTTTACCAAAGCTGCCGAGGAACTGTACATTAGCCAGCCAGCGGTTACCAAACATATCCGCGAACTGGAACAACAGTACAACAGCAAGCTTTTTGACCGTAATGGAAACAAAATACAGCTTACCCCAGCCGGACTGATCTTATTGAACCACACTGAAACACTTTTGTCCGTTTACAGGGCTATAGATTTTGACATGAATGCCCTGCTGCAGAAGCATACCGGAGCACTGCACCTTGGCGCCAGCACCACCATATCGCAATACCTGATTGCACCCATTCTTGCAGGTTTCAAAAAGAAATTCAATGACATAGAAATACAACTGGTTACAGGAAACACGGAACAGATTGAAAAAGCCTTGATTGACAAGGAAATCGAACTCGGCCTGGTAGAAGGACGTTCAAAAAACCAGAAGATCAGTTATTCTGATTTTATTAAGGATGAAATTGTACTGGTCTGCAACAAAAGCCATCCGCTGGCCAAAACAGCAGAAATTGACCCGGCCATGCTTACCGACTATCGCTTTGTAGTACGCGAACAAGGTTCCGGTACACGACAGGTAATTGACCATGCCTTAAGGGCGGTTGGTCTTAAAATTGCCGATCTTCCGGTTGAAATCCAACTTGGCAATACAGAAAGTATTAAATCTTACCTGATGCATTCCACTGCCCTGGCTTTTTTATCGATACATTCCATTGGAAAGGAACTGTTAAACGGAGAACTTAGATTGATAGAGGTTAAAGGCCTCAATATAACCAGGAGTTTCTACTTTATTCATTTACAAGGCCAGCCAGATCCTCTGGCAGAGAAATTAATGCGCTTTGCCAAAATCATTATAACCTGAAGTAATGATAGATAAATAACGGGAATAAGCATCCGGGCAGACTACCAACTAGTTTTGTAGTAGAAATACAACAATTATCCATGGAAAGTCAGCAACCTAACCTTTTACTCCCTAAAGTCATCTTTTTTATTGCAGCGGCGGTAGCCTTAACCACTTCGGCACCCGCAGCCCTGTTAATTGGCCTTGTACTGGCGCAGGTGCTGGAACACCCTTACCCTCAAACCAGCCAAAAGGCGACCCATATCCTGCTTAAAATATCTGTTATTGGTCTTGGTTTTGGCATGAATGCCTTTAGCGCCGTTCGGGCAGGCAAAGAAGGTCTGCTATTTACCATCGCGTCTATATTCGGCGTTTTAACCTTAGGTTATTTTATAGGCAGGCGGCTCAACATAGACCTTAAAACATCCTCACTCATTTCAGCAGGCACAGCCATCTGCGGAGGAAGTGCCATTGCCGCATTATCTCCGGTAATAAAAGCCAGTGAAAAACAGATTTCTGTGGCACTGGGTACGGTATTTATCCTCAATTCCCTGGCCTTGTTCCTTTTTCCGGCCATAGGCCACTGGTTTCAGCTATCGCAGCAGCAATTTGGTCTTTGGTGTGCTATAGCCATACACGACACCAGCTCTGTTGTAGGGGCAGCCAGCAAATATGGCGATCAGGCCCTGGAAATTGCGACAACCGTTAAACTTGCCCGTGCATTATGGATCATCCCAGTATCCATTGTAACGGCCTATCTTTTTAAAACAGAAAAAAGTAAAGTGCAGATACCCTATTTTATCGGATTGTTTGTACTAGCCGTAATAGCCAGCACTTACATTCCATTTATCGCAAAAAACAGTCACTACCTGATTACCTTAGCTAAGGCAGGATTAAGCTTAACACTATTCCTCATTGGTTCGGGGCTTTCTTTTAAAACCCTGAAAAGTGTAGGTCTTAGTCCGCTGGTCCAGGGAGCTGCCTTATGGATAATCATATCAATTGTGAGTCTTTATGCAATCCTAACATTAGCCTGATCAGCAGCCGGTCCACTATAAAATTGTCTTGCTTTTCTCTTGCTTTCCTCTTGCTATTGTCTTGCTATCCTCTTGCTCAGGCAGGTTAAATTCAAAAAATTACCAGGGAAAAGGAACAGAGATACAGGCTTTTATTTTTATTGTCCTTCTTCATGGCAGCTTATCACAGCTTGTGAAGAGAATGGTCATTTTTCACTGTGTATATTTAGCTAAAGCGGTATATTTGCCGGGGATGGAGATTCCATCCTACAATTAAAACAACAAATCAAACATAGATGAACATTTTACTATTAGGTTCCGGTGGCAGAGAAAGTGCTTTTGCCTGGAAGATCAGTCAATCTTCGCAATGCTCACAACTGTTTATCGCGCCAGGTAATGGCGGCACCAATGCTTACGGTAAAAATGTAAACATTAACCCCAATAACTTTGAGGCTGTTAAGGCACTGGTACTTAAAGAAAATATAAGCCTGGTGGTAGTTGGCCCTGAAGAGCCGCTTGTAAATGGAATCCACGATTTTTTTATAGCAGATGAGGAACTGGCCGGCATCCCGGTTATCGGTCCTAAAAAAGAAGGTGCGATCCTTGAGGGCAGTAAAGATTTCTCAAAGCAGTTTATGGCCCGTCATGGAATTCCTACTGCCGCTTCACGCTCTTTTACAAAGGAAACACTGGAGGAAGGACTGGTCTATTTGCAATCGCATGCCCTGCCTGTTGTTTTAAAGGCAGACGGACTTGCAGCCGGCAAAGGGGTAGTGATTTTAGACAATACTGCCGAAGCCCAGGAGGAACTGAAACTGATGCTGAGCGGCAAGTTTGGCGACGCAGGGACGACCGTTGTAATAGAAGAATTTTTAAGCGGCATAGAGCTTTCGGTGTTTGTACTTACTGATGGGGACAATTATGTGATCCTGCCGGAGGCGAAAGATTACAAACGCATCGGACAGGGGGATACCGGCCTGAATACGGGCGGCATGGGTTCTGTATCTCCGGTACCTTTTGCCAGCAAAGCTTTTTTAGCCGAAATAGAACGCGACATCATCATCCCAACCATCAATGGCTTAAAGAAAGACCAAATTGATTATACCGGTTTCATCTTTTTCGGATTGATCAAGGTAAACGAAAAACCACTGGTAATAGAGTACAACTGCCGCATGGGCGACCCTGAAACGGAAAGTGTGATCCCAAGGATAGAAAATGACCTGGTAGATCTTTTTATTGCGGCCTCAAAGAAAAAATTAAAAGATTATAAATTAAACATCAGTGATAAAAATGCCGCTACTGTAATGATTGTTGCCGGGGGTTATCCTGGCGAATATGAAAAGGGC
Source organism: Pedobacter sp. AK017 (assembly GCF_014200825.1). Taxonomy (NCBI): domain Bacteria; kingdom Pseudomonadati; phylum Bacteroidota; class Sphingobacteriia; order Sphingobacteriales; family Sphingobacteriaceae; genus Pedobacter; species Pedobacter sp. AK017. The sequence goes on along the minus strand of NZ_JACHCW010000014.1, from coordinate 83,951 downwards.
AAAACCATCACTGGCATCGAAAATGTACGCCAGTCGCTGGTGTTCCATGCCGGAACTGCCCTGGAAGGTGGTGTGATCAAAACCAATGGGGGCCGCGTACTCGCCGTTTCCAGTTTGCAGGACAGTCAGTTTGAAGCTTTGCAGTCAGCAACTGCTGATGCGGCACGCATTTATTTTGATGGCAAATATTTCAGGGAAGATATAGGATTTGACCTGATCTCCTAAGTTCTCTCCGAAAACAGGATTTATTTTGGAATATAAATACAAAGAGGGCCGGTATAAATTGGCCCTCTTTGTATTTATAGTTCCTGCATAGCAGCCCTGAAATGCCGGGCAAACAATTTTAAATTGACCCTCAACCTTCTTTTATTCGTTTTAAGCCTTTCCTTTACCGTAGTGAGTGGCAAATTTAAGGCTTCTGCAATTTCCCTGTAATTGTAGCCTTCAAAGTATTTAATAAATACGGGGCAGCATTCATCCTGGGAAGGATAAAGCTCTTTTTTCAAATCGGTAGATTTTGTTGCCATAGAGAGAATTAGTAAATGTTGTACCTTATCTAACCCATCAAAATATTAACAAAAAATATACCAAATGCACTATTTACTCATATTTCAAGGCCTCATACCCCAATAAACGCCTCCACAATGCTATCTGTCCTATACAATTTGCCTCTCTGTAGATCAAAAAAGTAAGAAATTCATATAAACTGTATTCCATCCCAGGCATTTCGACCATAGTGGCCAGCTTTTCTTCGGTAGCACCGACCAGCGCATCCCTCAAAAGTGGGCTAATGCTTTTCCAGTCTTTTTTGAATACTTCCAGCGGAGGATAGGTCACATCATCCTGAATGCCTTTATGGTTCTTAAACAATTCATCCGCACTTTGCTGCTGCTTAATACCAAAGTCTTTGGCCATTTCATACCGCTGCTGTACCAAACTTCCCGTAAGCCAGGCAATGTGGTTGGCTTTTGTATTTAAGCGGCTGTGTGCATCTTCATCAGAAATACCGTCCAAAGCCCTGATAAAAAAATCTGTATGCATGTCATACAAGATCACCAGCGCATGCATTTTGCTGCTAACTGTTTTAGTTTCCATAATCTTTTGTTTTAATAATGAACAATTAAAGTTAACTACATATATGCTAACAAACAGGGTGTTATAACGCCATTTTAGGGGGTCAATGCCGACAAAAAAAAGCGGTTAAGCACTGTGCCATAACCGCTTTTTTTTGACTAAAAAGTAAATCAGCTTATTTACAATACCTCTGCAAGTTTTTTCTGTAGCTCTTCACCCCTTACATTCTTAGCAATGATCTTCCCGCTAGGGTCAATCAGGTAATTTGCAGGGATAGACCGAACACCATATTGAACAGCGACCTCATTGCTCCATCCTTTTAAATCTGACAACTGAGTCCAGTTTAAGCCATCTTTCTCAATCGCTTGCAGCCAGGCATCCTTTTTACCAGGCTGATCTAAGGAAACACCCAAAACTGTAAAATTCTTGTCTTTATAAGTTGTATAAGCTTTTACCACGTTAGGATTTTCCGCACGGCATGGTCCGCACCATGAAGCCCAGAAATCTACCAATACATATTTTCCACGGAAATCAGACAATTTAACCGGCTTATCATTCACATCATTCTGTGTAAAATCCATTGCCATTTGTCCAACACCCGTACTTTTTGCCGACTGGATAGTCTTTGCTATACTTTTACCAAGCTCTGTAGCTTTTATAGCAGGAGAAAATTTATTGAGCTCTGCTTCTGCCCCGCTAAGGTCCTTATCCACATTAACAGTCCCCTGAAAAGCAAGCAGACCAATATAAGAATCCCGGTTTGCAGTGTAGAATTGCTTGCTCAGCGTTTCCATCTCTTTTCTGTTGGCCTCGTCACGGCTCATCACTGTTTTCATATAGGCTTCATCATTACGCTCGGTTTCCGTTTTACTACGGTATTCGGCCATCAAAGCAGCGTTCTTTTCGTTTACGGATTTGGTCAGCGCTTTAAACTTTGCATTGTCATCATTTACTTTTGAGCCTTTAACCACAGCGTGTTTTATTGAATCGGTAGCCGATACCAGCTCCAGTACTTTAGGTTCAAGAAACAAAGCATAACCATCAGGGGCGACGGTACGCGAGGGCGCTGCCAGGTCGTGTCTGATGACCACAGTAGCCTGCGTTATTCCGGATATTGGGCCGGTAAACATAAATTTACCGCCAACAATTGCTGCAGAATCTACAACAGGGTTAGCACGGGGGCCATAATATAAATAGGCTTTTGCAGGGGCTCCCAGATTACCTACCTTGCCATTTATTGTAAACTTTTCCTGCGCCATAACAGCTACTGGCAACAGGCAGGCTGCGATCAGAACGATCTTCTTCATAATTTTAGTTTTTATTAAAAAATAAGTTAAAGTTTGGTTATTCCGGGCCAAATGTACTAATAGACCAAAATTATAACGTAAGGATGAATGTAATATTATAGTAGCTTTTGAAAGGTCCGCCACCACAGATCGGGCATTTCCCCATTCACAGCCGTAGTATAGTCGTCGTAACGGCAAGGCACCAGGTGGTAACGTTCATTTTTGGAAATTCCGGCAGGATAGGGCACCTGCATCCACCAGCGGTCTGATTTTTTGCTTTTCACAAAGAGCATTTCTGCAGAGCCATCGTTTAAGCTGGCCCTGTAAATCAGGTATTGTGATTTCGGGCTCAGCGGAAAATCCTTTTTACGGTTATAATAGCCATCTACAAAATACCAGACCATTTGAGCCAGGAGCATGGCCGTTTGTCCGTTCTGATCAAATGCCGGATTAAATTCATAGAAACCGATTGAAGTCAGCTTATCGCTCATGCCCGCATAACGACTAATGGCGCAGGCCTGTTCGCCGTAAAAACCATTTGGGCTGGCATTGGCATTTGCGCCGGCATCTGAAGAGCGGATGGCACCGATGTCAAAACTGATCATGCTGGCATTGCGGATGATCGGCTCGGTTAAAGTGATGTCACTGGCAAACTCACCCAAACGATGGGCATCAAAATAAAGTTTGCTCATCACCTTCAGGCTATCCTGGTTTACAAAATAGGTTTGGTAACCAATATTGCTGAAATTGAAAAGGTAATTGGGCTGATGCAACAGGATTTTGTTTAAATAAGTATCTGATTTGGCAGTTAATCCTTCCTGATCTTCCTCATCCAGGTCGAATTTGCTATCTACCACCACCAGATCTACCTTTTGTTCCAGGTGCTCATAAGCCAGGTACTGGGCGTACGTAAGGTCTTGCCCCCCGCCGATAATTACCGGCAGAATGTCAAGTTTAATCAGCTCAGCTACTACAGTCTTTACCGCCACGTAGGTATCTGAAATGGAAGCCCCGGCCCTGATATTTCCAAGATCAATGATCCTGGACGTAAACGGTCCTTCGTTTAAGGCGTAAAATTGGCTCCTGAAATAATCAGGCGCAAGTGCACAGCCCTCATTGTTTACCGCAGCGCGGTCGTCCTGCACCCCAAAAATTGCAATGTCATATTGTTTGTCTTCCAGGTCTGGAAATTTATCGGTAAAAAACCCTGCCTTTAAACCTATCTGACTGGTATAAAATCCCTGTTTTGGCGTAAATTTGTCAGGACTGACCGGAGAAAAAAAATCTGATAAAGACATATCTTAGTATAAATGTATGGCATCAAATATCTATTTTTGAGCGCATATTTTAATGAACATCCTAAAAAAAATGAAATGATATTGGTTACCGGTGCCACTGGTTTTTTAGGTTCAGAATTGATAAGCCAGCTGTGCAGGCAGGGCATAAAGGTCAGGGCATTGAAACGGGAGGGTTCCGTTATCCCTGATTTAATCAGGCAGAATGACCTTGTTGAATGGGTTATTGCCGACGTCAACAACATTTCTGATCTGGAAGATGCTTATGCAGGGATTAAGCAGGTATATCATTGTGCAGCCCTGGTTTCATTTAATCCTAAAGACAAACAAAAACTTTTACACGTTAACATTGAAGGGACCAGCAATGTGGTAAACCTTTGTGCTGCTTATGGGGCAAGACTGCTGCATGTGAGTTCGGTGGCCGCATTGGGTGAAGCTAAAAAGGGGGCCCTGATTACCGAAAAAGATTTCTGGGCCTATGATGCAAAGTCGCACACGTATGCCATTTCTAAATACGAAGGAGAAATGGAAGTATGGCGGGGTATTGCAGAAGGGCTGGATGCGGTAATTGTAAACCCATCGGTAATTATTGGTGCGGGAGCGGGTTTTAAGGGTAGCGGTGCCATTTTTAAACTGGTAAAGGATGGCTTATCCTTTTATACCAGAGGTGCTACCGGACTTGTTGATGTGGAAGACGTGGCAAAAAGCATGATTGCCCTGATGAACAGCAGCGAAACTGCCGAACGGTTCACGATCTCATCAGAAAATTACCATTATAAACAGCTGTTTGCTGAAATCGCCAAGGCTTATGGCATTAAAGCCCCCGCAAAAGAAGCCAGGCCCTGGATGCTGGGTATTGCCTGGCGGGCAGCCTGGCTGGCCTCGCTCTTTACCGGGAAACCAGCTTCTTTAACCAGTGATGCTGCCCGCAGCAGTTTAAATGAAAGTTTATACAGCAACGAAAAGATAAAAAAGGCAATTGGCATCAACTTTAAGCCATTGCAACAAAGTATTGAAGAAATCTGTAAACAGCAGTATTGAATTTTATATCTTTGACCGGTTATTGACAACCTGAAACCACCTAAAAATACCATTACTCCTACAAGGATGAAGCAAAAGAATTTTTACATCATTGATTTTGACAGCACCTTTACACAAGTTGAAGCTTTAGATGAGCTGGCCCGTATTTCCCTGAAAAAACACCCTGAAAAAGAGGTCATTTTCCAGAAAATTGAAGATTATACCAACCTGGCTATGGAAGGTAAGCTTTCTTTTGGGGAGAGCCTGGCCCAAAGGGTAAAACTGCTGGAAGCCACGGAAGACCATTTAAAACAGCTGATCAAAGTATTGAAGAAAAAAGTATCGGCTTCATTTTCACGTAATGCCGCATTTTTTAAGAAACATGCCGATGAGGTATTGATCGTTTCCGGTGGCTTTAAAGAATTTATCACCCCTGTGGTGAGCCAGTACCACATCAAAAAAGAGAACATTTATGCCAACACTTTTGTAACTACAGGAGACGGCAAAATTATAGATTACGACCATTCGAACCCTTTAAGTGAAGAAGGTGGAAAGGTTAAACTGATGCAGCAAATGAACCTGGAGGGCGACCTTTATGGTATTGGCGATGGGTATTCGGATTTTCAGCTGCGTGAAAGTGGTCTGATCAAGAAATTTTATGCCTTTACAGAAAATATTTCAAGAGAAAGCATTGTCAAAAAAGCCGACCATGTTACACCGAGCTTTGATGAGTTTTTATATGTAAATAACCTGCCAAGGGCAATCTCTTATCCAAAAAACAGGATTTTATGCCTGGTGATCGGGGATGTGGACCCGCAGAGTATCGATCTGTTGAAAAAGGACGGCTTTTCTATCCGCCACAAGACTACTTTTGAAGAAAAATATGTAGCTGATGTACACATGATGCTGCTTGCAGACGGAGAAAAACTGGGGCTGGAACAATTAAAAAGGGCGGTAAAGCTGAAAACCCTGGGCTATCTGGGCAATGCAAAAGGAAAAGTGGACATCAGTACCTGTACCGAACAGGGCATTGTTGTATTTGATGATGTGAAGCACAACCCGCGTAACCTGAACTTCATCCCTAAAAGGATGATTGATTTCATGAATACCGGCACTACATACCTGAGCAGCAATTTCCCTAATTTACAGTTGCCAAGGATTGATAAATCGCACCGTTTGATACACATCCACAAAAATGTACCGGGCATTATGGCCAAGGTAAATACCATTTTTGCGAAACATGACATCAATATTGTGGGGCAGTTCCTGATGACCAATCCAAGCATTGGCTATGTGATTACCGACATCAATGCGCAATACGACAAGCAGTTGTTTAAATCGCTCAAAAAGATTGAGCATACCATAAAATTCCGGGTACTTTATTAACAGCGGTAATGTTCCTTTGTTTACCTTTGAGTTAAACTAACTTATTAAATTGGAACTTACACCACAAATAAAGGAGAAATTAGACCGGCTGCAGGAAAAGTATGCGGCTATGGGCCAGGATATGTCCGCCTATCTGGACGGACTGTTGTATGCAGATTTCCTGACCTATTGGGATTACATCCATCTGGATACTTTGCTGAGTTTACAAAGCCCGAAAACCCCTTTTCCGGACGAAGAGATCTTCATCATGTACCACCAGATCACAGAGCTGTATTTTAAGCTTTCCCTGCACGAGTGTAAACAAATTGCAGCACATCCTGCTTTAACCCTTGATTTCTTTACTCAAAGGGTAAAACGCATCAATGCGTATTTCCATGCCCTGACAACCTCATTCGACGTGATGGTAAACGGTATGGAAAAGGACCAGTTTTTGAAATTCCGCATGTCGCTTTTACCCGCCAGTGGCTTTCAGTCGGCCCAGTACCGCATGATCGAGATCTGCGCCACAGATTTTAACCGCCTGATTGATAAAAGCAAAAGAACAGAACTGGCAAATGCCAGCATTGAAGAACAGTTTGAATACATTTACTGGAAGTTTGGGGCAACTGAACTGGCCAGCGGAAAACAGACGCTTACGCTGAAACAGTTTATCAGCAAATATGCTGCTCAGTTTTTACACCTGATCAAAGACCGGAAGGAAAGCAATTTCTCAGCCCTATACCATCAGCTGGCGGCTCCGGACGCAGATGCGACCGCACTTGCCGCACTTGCTGCCGAACTGAGGAAACTGGACCTTTATGTAAATGTAGAATGGCCCTTATCGCATTACAAATCGGCAGTGAGGTACCTGGAACGTGATCCTGTGGATATTGCCGCAACCGGTGGGACCAACTGGCAACAATACTTGCCGCCGCGTTTTCAGAAAAGGATTTTCTACCCCTTTTTGTGGACGACTGAACAAATGGAAGAATGGGGCAAGGGCTGGGTACTTGCTGTACTAAAAGAATTAAAGGGTTAACACTTAAATATTTGCCTTTGCCTTACCTACAACATAGATATTTATCGTAAATTTGCAGCAGGTAATTACTATTACAATGAATGATACACTTGATATGACGATCACTAAGGCCGAACAGAGCAGGCTTACGGTAACTGATTTTTCTCAGTTGCCATTTGGGAAGGTATTTTCTGACCATATGTTTATTGCGGAATTTGATAACGGAACCTGGGGTAATCTGCAGGTCGTTCCTTACGGTCCTATTCCAATGAGCCCGGCAATTTCTGCGCTGCATTACGGACAGGCGATTTTTGAAGGGATGAAAGCTTATCGTCAGGCCAATGGCAAAATCAGTGTCTTCAGACCGGAGAAAAACTTTGAACGCTTTAATAAATCGGCAGTACGTATGTCTATGCCCGAGATTCCTAAAGAGATTTTCATGCAGGGGATTGCTGCTTTAATTGATATTGATGAAAAATGGATCCCTGCACAGGATGGCTACTCTTTATACATCCGTCCGGTAATGTTTGCTACCGACCCCTATTTGGGCGTTAAACCATCAGATAAATATATTTTCGCGTTATTAACTACCCCAACAGGGGCGTATTACAGCAAGGCTTTAAAAGTAAAGATTGAAACTGAATATACCCGTGCAGATGATGGTGGTGTTGGTTATGCCAAAACTGCCGGAAACTATGCCCGTTCTTTATACCCTTTTGCCGAGGCACAGAAAGAGGGATTTGACCAACTGATCTGGACAGATGCAGCTACACATGAATTTATTGAAGAGGCCGGAACAGCAAACCTGATCTTTGTGATCAATGGTAAACTGGTTACCCCATCTGTAAGGAGTACAGTTTTAGACGGGGTAACCCGGGATACTATTATTCAGCTGGCCAAAAAAGCCGGTATTGAAGTAGAAGAAAGACGGGTAAGTGTAAAAGAAGTAATTGCAGGAATTGAAAACGGAAGCCTGACTGATGCTTTTGCAGCAGGTACTGCCGCAACAGTTACCCCAATAGGTGAAATTGGCTACCAGGGTAAAACTTATAAGTTATCTGATCCTGCAACCCGTACCATTTCTGCAGGTATCGCCAAAACGTTAAACGATATCCGTTATGGTCTGGCTCCGGATGAGTTTGGCTGGAACTGGGTAGTGTAATTGGCATCGCAAAAAATAAATAAATAAAGGGTACCCTATCGGGTATCCTTTATTTATTTCCTTTTAAGCGTGCCGCTCTTCTTTTGATCCGCTCTTCCCTGTCCATCTTCATCTTTCCGAATTTAGCGATCTGATCCTTTACTTTTTTTTCTTTTTCAGGTGTAAGCCCTACACTGTATTTGACACCCTGAAAAAGAGTTTTCCAGATAAAGTTGAAAAAAGAAGCCGTTTTAACACGGGTATAACTTACCGGGGCACTCACAAATACACCTGCAGCATTGGGATTATCTGAATTCATAATCAGCGCATTGGCCAGGAAAGACATCAGTCCCTGTTTTACCAATCGGTCTTCCCCTTTTACGCGTTTAAGCAAAGCCACTGATAAATCATTATACGCAAATCTTACCTTACCTTTTGCCTGCTCATCGTTTGCATCGATATTAAATTCAAGCTTTTTAATGTCACCACTGTTCACCCTTACCATCCCCAGTGGTTTGGTCATGCGGTTCAGTGTCCTGCCATCCATATTAGAAAGTACGCCAGAATAAGAGAAAGCCCCGTCTGTAGCATTCAGGTTAAACTTAAAGTTCACTTCCAGTTTACCTGATCCCATTAAATAAGAAGTTAAGTCGGCCACCATCAGCGGATTTTTGGCCTTTGTCTTTTCAACATTGGTTACATTGGTAACCGTACCGGAGGTTTGTTCAAATGTGATGACCCCTTTATGTCCGCTGTTCGGGTTAAACTCGGCATAACTGATATCCACATTGCTTAGGTTTAATTTTTCTATGCAGAGCTGTCCGTTTAATTTTTGTAACAGCTGATGCGGGTCCTGCCCTGTTTTCACTGTCAGCTTTTTAGGGAAAGCGTTGTTGCTCAGCACCGACAGCGTTCCATTTGCAATATTCATTTCTTTTGCAAAAAGTTCCTGTTTTAAGATATACAGGGGCAAATCAATACCTGTTAAATTAATATTGCTCATCTGGATGCTATACCGCTCTTTTGCATTGCCGGCTGTATCAGCAAATTTCATTTCTTCATAACGCGGGCTGAGGTTAAAGCTTTTAATGTTTAGCTTGCCTGAAGAGGCAGAAAAATCGAGATGGTTGAGGTTCAGGTAGTATAAGCTATCTGGTGTAGCAAAATTGTAATTGTTTAAATTGATCAGTACATCTTTCAGCAGATAAAGCCGGCTTTTATCTGTAGCAGAATGGGCGTCTATCAGCCAGTCTTTCAGGGTTACGTTCAGATTGGCAACAGAATCTATTACCGGCCTGGCAGCATTGTTATCTACATATTTAAAACTCGCATTTTTAAATTCCACTGTCTGGATGCGGAGCTCTTTAAGGTATTTGGAGATATAATCATAAGGTGATTTTTTTGGTTGAGGGAGCTTATCTTCATTAAAGTCGAACTGCCTGTTGGTCATCACTACACAAGGATTATCAAACAGCAAAAGGTCGATGTTCAGCTTCTTATGGCGCCACATCCGGTAAGCGTGAAAATTTCTTACCGCAAGCTTTTTAAGCTTTATTTTATACAGGTTATTGGGTGCACGCTTTAGATTAATAAGCTTATGGTAGATATTGGTATCCGGACTGATCTTTACATCCTCCAGGGCAGATATACCGGTTAAAACATTGGTACTGATAGAAGAGAACTCTATGTGGTACAGGCTATCTGTTGATTTTACCACCAGTTCCTGAATTTCTGCAGTAAGAATGGGCTTAAGCTTGATACTAAGGTACCAGGTTATTGCCCCTAACATTAAGGCACTAAAAAGTATTGCCGCGGCAAACCATTTTAGTATCATGTATTTCTTGCTGACTTTCAAGACCATAGACAATAAGGTAGTTTAGCCTAATATACATTTTTATCAGTTTCTTTTTGCTTTTTTTTCCCGGCGTTCTTTTTTCTTGTCTTTTACTTTTTCCATCGCCTGTTCAGGCGTTTTTACCGGAACGGCCCCAATGCCCACAATTTCGCGCATACCTATAAAAAAGCTTTTCCACATCAGGTTAAAAAAAGAAGCTGCCGGCGTTCTTTGAAAAGTGACCTTTGCTGTCCGGGGCGCTTCGCCCTTTGAAGGATTGTCATTTTTTATCAATAAGCTATTGGCCAGGAAGGAAAGCAGGCCTTTTTTCTTGGCAGGCTCGCCATCTTCACCTTCCTTAAGCAGTTTGATCTTCAAATCCTTGTAAAGGAAATTTACCTTACCGGAAGAACCTTTTGCATTTGCATATATATCAAAAGCAGCGCTTTGCATCTGCCCGCTTTCAATCTCGACCAGGCCCATATCTTTGGCCATCGGGTTTAACACCTTCATATCCATCGGGCCTACATTTCCTTTGTAATGAAAGGCAGCATTTTTATCAGTCAGGTTAAAGTCTATCTGAACCGCTATTTTACTGGTCTTCATGACTAAGGCCTCCAGGTTGGCTATCGCATGGTTATTTTTAACCAGCTGCAGGGAATCGTTCGTAAGGTTCCGGATATTGCCAGCCAGGTTTTGAAAATAAACAGTCCCTCTTTTCTGACTGATGGGATTATATTCTGTATAAGCCACGTCGATATTGGTTAACTGCACTGTGTCTATACTTGCAGGTACCGAAAGACGTTTTAGCGCCATATGTGGGAAATTTCTCACTTTATCCAAGCCTGGTGGCGGTGGCATCTCCCTGTTTACAAAGATATTTACTTTTGCGGGGCCAATCTTCAAAGATTTTGCCCGGATGCTGCCCTCAGTATTCAGTCGGACAAGATCTACCCCTTCAAGACTGATCTTATTAAATTTAAGGTCGTAACGATCTTTGCCGTAAGTATATTTACGGGAGAATTGAAGATCCGTATACATAGGGATCATTTGAAAACCGGTAACCGAGATGGATTGATCTGCCGTGGAGCCCTTCACGGTATCTACCTTCATGGTATACATTTTATCTTTGCTTAAAGCCCGGTAACCGGTTAGTTCAAAACCGATGTCCTTTGCATAACAATAGCGGGTAGTATCAAATTGCGACAGGGAATCGAGCAGAAAATGCTTTACCTGAATACTTAAATGTTTAACAGAATGCATCTTTTTTGAACTTTCCCCATTGATGTAGTCAAAATCAGCATCAATAATCCTGATGGCTTTCACATCAACAGACCGGACACGGTTGGAAATCATTTCATACAGTGTTGGCGCTTCCTTTTCCAGTTCCGGCCTTTTTTTTACCTGGTAATGGATCATATTGATAGAGGGCTTTTCCAGTATTACCGCATTCATTTCGATCTTTCTTTTAAAGTAGGCTGTTAAAAGGGCAATCCTGTTTAACTGCAGTTTTTTCAGCTTTACCTGAAAAATATTTGCCGGGGCAAGGCCCAAGGCTTGCAGTTGACGATAAACGGCCGTGTCGGGGCTTAGCGACACTTCATGCAGTGCAGCACTTCCTGTAAGCAGGTTAAAGCTGATGTCATTAAAATCAAGCTTATACAGTTTATAACTACGGTTAACGACCGCATCTTTTAATTTCTGTGATAGGATGGGTTTCCATTTTGCATTCAGGTACAAAGCAGTTCCTGTTCCTGCAATAATGAGTACAGCTAAAATACCTGCTATCCATTTCCAAACTTTATTTTTTCCGGATTTATGATCTGTCATGCGATTAAATTATAAAATAATAACAACACCAGGGCCACAAAGTTTAAATCTACAGTTCTTTGGCCTTGTATCGCCTGGCATCCACATCACTTACAGAAAAATATCCCTGTGCATTGCCCGATATATTACCTTCCACATTAACCGGTACACTGGAAAATAACCCGCTCCAGTCGGTTTCCATAAATACAGAATATAGATACCGGGCATAATTTTCTGAAAGTGAGATCTTATAAATGGTGATAAAATCTTCCTGGCCTACTGTGAAGGTCCTTTTGAGGTTATTCAGCGGATACAGCGAATTTGGTGAGCCCAGAAGATGCGTATAGCTATAGTATTTGGTCTGATCAAATTTTGCAGGGTTCCACAAAGGGATATCCTGGTAAGCAATGAACCATTTGTTGGGATTAAGGTACCCAAATGTATGTTTAGGAATAGTTCCCTGTATGGTCTTATCGGCTTGCAGGTGGGTAGACAATGGTAAAAAATCGTCTACAATATTCACCACCTGCCTTAGTGTATCTACGGCTGTATAGGTTTTACCGTTGTATTTAATGGTTAAAGTATAGGCATTGTTATAGTTAGGGTCATTTCTGTTGGTGCCCTGATAAACCCCGGGTGTAGTAGTTTCCCTGAACACAATATCTGTTTTTCCATCATTCACCACCACAGAGGCTTTTACGATAGGTTTTGGTATAGAATCCGGATGCAAGGCCGGCTTGGTCAGCCTGATGTACTGCGCTGTGCCAAGGGTATTAAAACCTCCTTCAACTGCCAGGTCGTAAACCCTGCGGGGTTTTAAGAACGAATCATCCATCGCAATCTTTTTGCAACCGGCAAGAACCAGCAAACACAGCAGCACAGCCAAATAATTCCCGAAACCCTTCATATTAAATTTTAAAGCTATAGGCAACCCAGGGATAAAAACCGAACCCATATTCAATTGTACTTCCCTTCGACTCAAACGAAGAGGAGTTTAAATGGTAATATAAGGGATTTTTTCGGTTATATAAATTATATGCGCCTATTGAAATGGTATGCTGCAGGGAGCGGCGCCCCGATAAGTGGCTTTGTAAGCGATACTGGGCCGAAACATCCAGGCGGCTAAAATCGGGGAAACGGGAAGTATTTCTTCCTTCAAAAATCGGCACATTTAAGCCATCATGCTGATAATAGCCCACGGGCAGGGTAAGCGGTCTGCCGGTAGAATAGGTAAAGAACGACTGGACGGAGAGGCTGTTGTTAAACTCGTACCTAGCCGTTAGTTTTAGTTCATGGGGGATATCATAATTGGCTACAAACCGTTCTCCGAAATTAATATCGGAGATTTTCCGGTATACCCTGGAATAGCTGTAAGCTACAGTCCCTGAAAATTTACCTGCAGTTTTATTCATCTCCACTTCTACTCCATAAGCGTTGGATGTACCTGCCCTGAGCTGATCTCTCACTTCAGGATTCCTGATGATCTGCGCATGACCTATCAGGTCCAGCTGATTGTCCAGTTTCTTATAGTAAACACTGGTGGAAAAGAGATAATTGGCCGGAGAGTAGCGATAGCCCAGTGCAAAATGATTGGAGCGTTGCGGCTTGATATTTGCCGATGCCGGCACCCATGGTTCAAGTGAAGAAAAGGCCAGTGTACTGTTCTGGATCAGTTGCAGGTATTGATAATTGAGGTTATAAGTTACAAAAAAACGCTGGTTTGCTGTGGGGAGATAACTGATATTGATCCTTGGCTCTGGCTTAACAAAAAATTTATGGTCATACTTCTTCAGCCTGTTTCCCTCCCCATCAAAAATATTCCGCTTTTCTTCCGAATTCCTGAAAAAGCCAAGGCGGAGGCCATAATTCAGCTCGAACAACTTGCTCAGAGAAATCTGCTGGGAATAATAAAGTGCGGATTCAAACGATTTGTCTCGGGATATATTAAACTCAAAAGCTTCCTGATTGAACATTTCGCCGGGCGAGAACTGATGATAAATACCCGAGAGTCCAAACTTGATCTGATTTGAGGGCGTTCTGTAATAAGTATAATCGGCTTTCAGGGTAAGGTCTTTTACACCGGTACTCCACTGGCTTTTCTGCGACAGGGTATCGGCGTTCAAATCCAGGAGGTTGCTGTAATTGCTGTAAATGGCAGAAACATTTAAAAATACTCTTGAACTAAAAACATGGTTCCAGCGCAGTGTAGAAGTTAAATTTCCCCAGTCGTTTGTATATGAATTCTCTGAAAGCAGGTGATCCTTACCCAGGTATACTGAATAAAATACGCTGTTGTCTCTGTTTAGCTTATAATTTGCCTTGGCATTGATGTCGTAATAAACAGAGTTTGGGTTAAACAGTTTAAACTTACTGTGAAAAACATCCAGCAAGCTGCGGCGGTAGGCTACAATGAATGAGCCTTTGTCCTTTACAATTGGTCCTTCAACAGCCAACCTGGCCGACATCAGGTTAATGCCCCCATTTAAATGAAATTCCTTACTGTTTCCTTCGGCCATCCTGTTTACAATTACTGATGAAAGCCGTCCCCCATAGTTGGCTGGCATATAATCTCTGTAAACCTGTAAATTATTAACTGCATCGGCATTAAAAACAGAAACCAGTCCATACAAATGGGAAGGATTATACACAATGGCTTCATCCAGCAGGATCAGGTTCTGGTCGGCATTGCCACCCCTAACAAACAAGCCCGAGCTGCCTTCCGTTAGTGCTTTGATACCATTTTCCATTTGCAGCCGTTTCATTACGTCGGTCTCACCGGCATAATAAGGTGTATTGTTCAGTTGTTTTGCGGCAAAGTTCAGTTCATTCCGCAATATTGGATTGGGGGTAATGATGGATTGCCGGATAACCACTTCTTCCAGCTGACGTTCTTTAAGCAGCAATTCTATCTCTTCCTGCCGGTTTCCATTTAATTTAACGCGTTTTTCAAAATCCAGGTACCCGGGATTGGAAACCTTTATCAGGTAATCACCTTCGGGAACCGAAATAGAATAGAACCCATATTGATTGGTGTTTACCCCGACCTCCAGGGCCTGGATCTGCAGGGTTGCCCCCATCAGTTCTTCCCCGCTTGATTTATCGCGTACATGTCCGTGAATCGTCCATATTACCCCTTTTTTTGGGGCAATTACAATATCGTTCCCAATCTGGCTAAAAACCAGGTTGGTACCTGATAATATTTTTTCAAGGACAGTGCTTAAGGCTGTTTGTACAAAAAGCTGTTCAGGTATTTTTATGGATCGCAGCTGATCCGGGTCGAAGGCAAAGTTGTTCCTGGTTTTGAGCTCCAGCCTCAGCAGGTTTTTAATCAGCGAATCTGCTGGTAAACTTATCGTTACCTTACTTGCAAGCAGGTTCTTTTGTTGTGCAAACAGGCTTTGTCCGGATAATACAAATAAAAAAAGAACAGGTAAAAAAGATTGCTGTTTAATTATCCGATAAAACATAAGTGTCCTTTTCCTTTATTACTTTGCATTGCAAAGATGCGGAAATTACGGCAAGTGCACTATCTAAAGTTTGATAATGTAACCTTGCTGTTAACTTTCTATCTTTCAGCGCTCCTTTGATATCGATAGGGATCTGATATACCCTTTCCAGCTGCTCTGCAACCTGATCCACCGGAACTTCCTGAAAAACAAAATCCTTATCTACCCAGGCTTTATAGTTTACATTTAAATTATCGGCCGCAACCAGCATTTTTCTTTTTGTATCATATACACCAAGTTTTCCGGCAGTTAACAGGATTTCCCGGTTTAAATCCAGGTGCTTTAAAGCCACTTTTCCTTCTTCAACAACTACAGCTATTTTATCATCATTTCTGATCACATTAAAACTTGTGCCAATATCTTCGGCCTCAATGTCCCCTAAATCAACCCTGAAACGGGATGAAGTATGGCTTACCACATGAATAAATACTTCTCCGGTTAACAGTTCGAGCTTTCTGTCGCCTGCAAAATTATTTTTATTGTACCTTATTTTTGTTGCTGCATTGAGGTTTACTTCTGTGCCATCGGGCAAAACAATACGGGTTATTGCCGCATTGCCGGCGGTCGAGATCACCACATACCCGTTTTGTACTATAAAATAATACCCCAATCCACAAATAAGCAGCACAGCGGCCGCAACTTTATACCATATACTCTTATGGCGCAAGGGTTTAACCGCTGCAAAACGGTCATCCTCCAGCAGGGTTATTTTTTTATCCAGCGATTTCCAGGATTCCTGTGGGTCATATCCGTTTTTTTTGTACAGTTTATCCATACCTGTCTGTACATCTAGAAAATCCTGATAAGTTTTTTCATGGTCCACATCAGCGGTTCTCCATTGTTCCAGGAGCAGCTTATTTTCGGCTGTAATTGATCCATCCAGATCATCAATGATCAGGGCGTATATCAATTCTTCATTAGTTTCAAATTGCTTCATAAGGAGAGTTTTAAGGCGTTAAAATGTTTAAAAGCAGGAACAGCACAATTGCAATATGTTTTCGTTTCTCAAGCTGTTCCCTTAACTTTTGAAAACCGTAAGTGAGGTGATTTTTCACTGTTTTAATGGAGATGTTCATCTGTGTGGCAATCTCCTGTTGTTTCAGTTTCCCGAAACGGCTCAGGTACATCACTTGTCTGCATTTATCGGGCAGCAGTTCCAGTGCCTGTGCAAGGTCTTTAAGCAGTGCTTCCTCCCTATCCGTATCCGGTTCATCAGCAGTTTCTTTATCTACTATGGCCATATATACCTGCTGCTTTTCTGCCTGGACCTTCTCTTTTTTAATAAAGTTCAGGGATGAATTTACGATCGATTTAAACAAATAACTTTTCATTGAATGTTGAATATTTAACTGATCTGCTTTATTCCATATAGTTATAAACACATCATGAACAATCTCTTCTGCAATTTCTGCCTGGCCTACATAGCGGTAGGCCACAGCAAATAACTGCTGATAATATTTTTTATAGAGTACTTCAAACAGCTTTTTATCGCGCTGCACAATTGCGTTAACCAGCTTTTGATCTTCTTCATTAAGACGCGCATACTCCCTTTCCATTATTGCTCTTATTTTTGCTTTAGTGTAAGTATGCCCGAAATTTCAGGATTTAACGTTAAAGTGCCTATAGCAACAAACCATTGCCCTTTTAATAAATTACGTTCCTGTAAAGGACTCAATGTAAAGCCCCCCTTTATAGGCAATGAAGCCTCTTTTTCAGTGCTTTTTTTATAAATTTCCTGTATCAAAGTTCCAACCGACCCTTTAGCTCCGCTTCTAAGGGTGATGAGCTGCGGCACCAGATCTTTGTATTCCAAGGTATAGCTTAACGCTTTCGTACCTTCATCATAAGTACCTTTAAGTACTGCTGTACCTTCAGAATTGCTATTGGTGCCTTTTTTATCAATTCTTGCTGTTACTACATAAGTTCTGACAGGGGGTTTGATCTTCGTATCCGCTATACCGTCTATTTTTTTACAACCCAGTCCACACAACAGTATACACACCGCTATAACTTTCCATTCAAGTCCACCTGTTATATTTTTGCTCATCTTAGTATTTTAACCAGGACTAAAATACTAAATTCTAAGCTTTTTTTATGCCTAGTTAAAACAGACTGGTTAAACCTTTACCCAGAATGTGCACTGATATGGGTAAGGCCCCCTTTTAGCCTGGTCTTTAATGATGATGATCGTATTCATACTCTGCTGTATTGATAAACATAAGGTGTGCTGATGTAATCATTTGCGTCAAAATATTCTGAAGCCAATACCATTAAAATGGCATCTTCACTGAAATCGTACATGGTATGCCAGTCTTCCGGCCGGATGAGCAGACATTTGTCGGGCGAATCTAGCACAAAAGTGCATTCATCCCGGCCATTGTCGTTATAAATGGTACAATTACCACGAATACAAATGGCGGCCTGTATCGTTTTATGATGGCGGTGGCCACCGCGTTCAGAATCATCCACCCCGTAAATGTAAAAGATCCTTTTGATATCAAAAGGCACAGCCCTTTCGATAACGGTAAGGTTGCCACGCTTATCCGTAAATGTTTTTAAGTTAATTAAAGATGCCATATTGAAAAAAGCGTTTAGAATAATACTGTTTGTAAAAACCTTTGAGGAAGAATACCGCCCAGCGGCCAATCACCCGGTTGATCCATATTCCTTCTTCAGTTCTTTTGTATGCCCTTATATGTTCACCCAATGCTCCGATTGTCTTTTCTGCCTTTAGGAGTGCCAGCACATAAGGTTTGTAAATGTGCCTGATCTGATTTCTGTTCAGGGGATAGATCTCATTGGTTAACCTGTAACTGTTGTTCCAGGTATAGGCAAAGGCGTGATAATGGTAAAAAACGAGGTCAAAATTATTGTTGCTAAAAAACTCTGTCCCGCGTATTTTGCCTGCTACACGCTTAAAGGCATACTGCTGCACATTCCATGGCGCTACTCCACCACCAAGGTGTTTCAGTTCATGCACCCCCTTAAATCTTGCTGTCCAGTCGTCCAGGTATTTCTGATCACCAAATTTATTGTCTTCCATTCTGCAAAAACACCATTCCAGGCAGGCATCAACCCACCAGTTCAGCGCGGTCATGCCATCCAGGGTGTTCTTAAAAGTAAGGTATTGTACACAATAGACCCCGCTGGTTGCCGACTGGTCAAAGCATGGGGTAAACCTGTGTTTTGTAATCAGGACTGATTTATCCCCCATTTCATCATATAAAACCTTGGGATTGTTAAAAAACAACAGGTCTGCATCTACATAAGTGCAATGGTCAAGCTGGTAGGTTTCTATACAATACTTGATGGCAGATGAAGAACAGGTCCAGCAGTATTCTGTTGGTGTCCTGCCCATTTTTACAGCCAGCAGTGCTTCATTTTCGAAGTCCTTTAGCGCGATAACACTTGCATGACTTAGCTGAAGTGCCAGAAGTGCATCATAACAATCTTCATCAAACGCAACAATATACAGGTGAAAATCGTCGCAATGCTGCTCCAGTGAATTGTACATGGCCAGACCACGTGATAAATAAGCAGAATTAAATAAAGTGCAAAATTTAAGCATACACCAATAAATTAACCAAGTAAAAACCCTTTTTAATTATTCCTTTTGCTACAAGACAATGCTTTATTAAAAAAGTCCTATACGATTCAGAATTTTTAAAGGACCAGCTCAATTCTATTGTAATTAATATTTCTGCCAATTTGTCATTTATAAATATTATTCCGTATTTTTGAAGCCCCATAAAAGTTTAATATTTATGATTGATTTACAGCTGACAGATAAGAAACACGATGAAGCACGACAAGGAGAGGCTTTGGTTACAGCGGCACCTTTAGTGCGCAATGGCAGGAAGCTGTATATTGAAAGTTACGGTTGCCAGATGAATTTTGCGGACAGTGAAATTGTTGCGTCGATTTTATTAGACCAGGGATTTGAAACTACGGGCGACTATAAAGAAGCGGATGTGGTGTTCATTAATACCTGCTCAATCCGGGAAAACGCAGAACAAAGGGTACGCAACAGGCTGTCGCAGTTTGGCGCAGAGAAGCGCAGAAACCCAAAGCTTATTGTTGGGGTACTGGGCTGTATGGCCGAACGCCTGAAATCTAAATTTCTGGAAGAAGAAAAACTGGTGGATGTGGTGGTTGGCCCTGATGCTTACCGCGAACTTCCGCAATTGCTGAATGAAGTTGAAAGCGGTCATAAGGCCATTAATGTCCTTTTATCACGTGAGGAAACTTATGCAGACATCAGTCCGGTTCGCTTGAACGGAAATGGCATTACGGCCTTTATTTCAATTATGCGGGGTTGCGACAACATGTGTTCCTTTTGCGTGGTGCCTTTTACAAGGGGCCGTGAAAGAAGCCGTGACCCACACTCTATACTTGCCGAAGCGAAGGACTTATTTGACCGTGGTTATAAAGAAGTGACCCTGCTGGGACAGAATGTAGACTCTTACAAATGGAAGGGTGCCGCTACTGATGAAAACAGGGAAGCGCAGGAAATTGAAGTGAACTTTGCCCAGCTGCTGGAAAAAGTTGCACTGATCAGTCCTGAACTCCGGGTCAGGTTTTCTACCTCACACCCTAAAGACATTACAGACGAGGTGTTATACACCATTGCCAAATACGAAAACATTTGTAACTATATCCACCTGCCGGTACAATCGGGCAGTACACGGGTACTGGAACTGATGAACCGGACTTATACACGCGAATGGTACATCAACAGGATAGATGCCATCAGACAGATTATACCTGATTGTGCCATTTCTTCGGATATCATTGCCGGATTCTGTACGGAAACAGAAGAAGAACACCAGGAAACACTCAGTATCATGGACTATGTGGGCTATGATTTTGCCTTTACTTTCAGCTATTCGGAAAGACCAGGAACACTGGCCGCCAGAAAACTGGAGGACGACGTTCCTGAAGAAGTAAAAAAACGCAGGCTGGCAGAAATTTTAGCTAAACAACAGGAAACTTCTTTGTTCCGTTTGCAACAATTTGTTGGAAAAACTGTTAAGATTTTGGTAGAAGGCACCTCTAAAAAATCTGACAGGGATTTCTGTGGCAGAAATGATCAGAATGCAATGGTTGTTTTCCCTGCTACTGCAGGAATTGAAGCCGGGCAATATGTAAATGTGCATATTGACCGTTGTACATCTGCAACACTTCTTGGAACTGTAGTGGTACAAGAAGAGGCAGCAGTTTAATTAACCTCCGTCATTGCTTCGTTGCTGAAGCTTACCGCAATGACGGAACAAAAAACAAGGAAGAAAGTATATAATAAATGGATATACAGGACATTAAAAACCGTTTCGGGATTATAGGAGGCTCTCCGCTGCTGAACCGGGCAATAGATATAGCCAGACAGGTTGCACCAACCGATATGTCTGTATTGATTACGGGCGAAAGTGGTAGTGGTAAAGAGGTTTTCTCTCATATTATCCATCAGATGAGCACCCGGAAACATGGGGCATTTATTGCCGTAAACTGCGGTGCCATACCGGAAGGAACCATAGACTCGGAATTGTTTGGTCATGAAAAAGGTTCTTTTACCGGTGCTCATGAAGCCCGTAAGGGTTATTTTGAGGTGGCCAATGGAGGTACGATCTTTTTAGATGAAGTGGCAGAATTGCCATTAGGCACCCAGGCGCGTTTACTCAGGATATTAGAAAGTGGCGAATACCTGAGGGTAGGATCGTCAAAAGTACAAAAAACAGATGTACGGATCATTGCAGCCACCAACGTGGATGTATACAACAGGGTAAAATCGGGTAAGTTCCGTGAAGACCTTTACTACAGGCTAAACACAGTTCCTTTGCGGATCCCTGCACTGCATGAACGTAAAGAAGACATTTACCTACTGTTCAGAAAATTCTCGGCCGACTTTAGCGATAAGTATAGAAGTCCGGGTATACAGCTGGAGCCGGATGCCATACAGATGCTGAGCAATTACAGCTGGCCCGGAAACGTAAGGCAGCTGAAAAATATAGCCGAACAGATCTGCGTGCTTGAAAAAGACCGGAACGTAACCGCAGCGGCCCTGCTGAACTATATCCCTAATGAAAGCGGGAGCAATCTGCCAATGGCGATCAGCAATGGTGGCAGTAAAGATGATTTTTCTGAACGGGATATTCTTTACAAGGTGCTTTTTGACATGAAAAAGGACATGATGGAACTGAAAAAGCTGGTTGCTGAAATTATACAAAGCGGGGGCAATACCTCTCATGTGATTGCCGACAATCCACATTACATCAATCAGCTTTACCAGGATGTGGACCAGACAATGAACCATGAGGCGACCCTGACCATTAAAAACCCTTTACAAAACTCCCCCTCAGAATATAACTATACGCAGGATGCAGAGGAAGTTGAAGAATCATTGTCGCTGATTGACAAAGAATCTGACCTGATCAAAAAAGCTTTAAAAAAGCACAAAGGCAAGCGAAAATTTGCTGCACAGGAACTTGGCATTTCTGAACGCACTTTATATAGAAAAATTAAGGAACTGAACTTGAACTAGTGATGAAGAAATTATTGATACTTATGCTATTGCCTTTCGTTCTGGCTGGATGTAAAATATCTTTGAACGGCGCTTCCATTCCGGCTGAAATGAAAACAGTTAATGTGCTTGTTTTTGAAAACAATGCACCTTTGGTTGTCCCTTATTTAAGTTCACAGTTTACAGAAGAGCTGAAAACAAGGATCAGAAACCAGACCAGCCTGAGCATTACCCAGAATGATGCCCATGCCGTTTTTTCGGGCAACATTTCGGGTTACTCCATAAGCCCGGTTGCCATACAGGACAACAACGCACCAACAGCAGGCGCGAACAGGCTCAGCATCCGGGTAAATGTAAAATACACCAATAACCAGAACCCTAAACTAAGTTTTGAGGAGTCTTTTGAACGCTTCAAAGATTTTAAACTGCAGGGGCAAAGCTTACAGAGTATTGAACAGGGATTGATCAAAGATGTTACTGCACAGCTTACTGAGGATATTTTTAACCGGGCATTTGCCAATTGGAACTAATTTGGCGTTTCAATGATTAACTTAGCAACGTGGATCAGCAATTAGATATCAAACAACAACTGGCAGTATGGCTTGCGATGCCCGAAAAGGTAAGTGGGGAAGATGTGGGGCTGTTAAAAGATTTAACCTCGCGCTACCCTTATTTCCAGCCGCTGCATTTGTTGCTGGCCAAAGCAACACTTGAAGGTCCGGAACAAAACAACAACCTGGCCACCGCAGCCTTATACACCAATGGGCAGCTGCTCTATAATCTGCTTTATGCCCCCGAAGAATTGCTGCAAACCGATCTTCAGCCGGTACCTTTTGTTGACCTGGCAGGTATACAGCCGGAGCCGATTGATGTGGATGTGATTGATGAGGTGCCTGCTGAATCAGAAAATAAATTGAGCAATGCGGATGAACAGGAGGTTTTTGAAGAAATCGGAGAGGTAAACATTAAAGAATTTGGGCAAAATGATACCCCTTTAAAGCCGGAAGATGATTTTGTGATCGAAAACATTGTATCATCTGATTTCTTTGCTTTCCAGGATAATTTCACTGTAGAAGCCTCTGAAGAAGAAAGCCCGACACCTGTGACGGAACAGCAGACCGCACCGTTAAAACAGGAAGAGCCTGTGGTGATCAGCAAATATGATGATGATCAGCTGCCTTATACTTTTTTATGGTGGCTGGCCAAGACCAGGAAAGAGCATCAGCAGATCTTCCAGCCTTATGCCTCGCCAAAAAAAAAGGAAACTGAGGAGCCTGAGCAACATAACAGGCAACACAGGCCCAGTGAACTGCAACATCAGTATGTAGAACATATATTTCATATACAAAGTCCTTTTGAGGAAGAAGAAGGCTATACCACCGAAGGTTTCAGGAAGCCAACCAAGGGCGCTGAAATTATAGAAAGCTTTATTAAAAATGATCCGCAGATCAGCCCGCCAAAACCGGAGCAGATCGACAATGAGAACAAGGCCAAGAAAAGTGCAGAAGACCATAACGATCTGGTATCTGAAACCTTAGCTAAAATTTATATCGAGCAGATGCTTTATGACAAGGCAATT
Organism: Pedobacter sp. AK017; assembly: GCF_014200825.1. Classification (NCBI taxonomy): domain Bacteria; kingdom Pseudomonadati; phylum Bacteroidota; class Sphingobacteriia; order Sphingobacteriales; family Sphingobacteriaceae; genus Pedobacter; species Pedobacter sp. AK017. Next base: position 60,510 of record NZ_JACHCW010000014.1, on the reverse strand, counting down.
GAGACCTACGAAAAATTAAGTTTGAAGTTTCCAGAAAAAAGCCGTTACTTTGCCGACCTTATCCAATCTATAGAAAAGAAAATTTAACAACATAACATATTATGCTTTTTTTAATTATTTTACTGATCATTGTTTGTGTTGCTTTAGGGCTGTTTGTTTTGGTACAAAATCCTAAAGGTGGAGGTCTGGCTACCGGTGGTGCGGGCAGCAATATGTTTGGTGTTCAACGTACAGGTGATGTACTGGAAAAAGGCACCTGGGTTTTATTAACTTTAATTGTTGTGATCACCTTATCTATTACCACAATTGCAAAATCGGGAGGTTCATCTACTGGCGGCGCATCAAAAATCCAGGAACACCTGGACAAAACCCCAACACCATCTCCGATAGGAAACAGAACGGCACCAGCTGCTGCTCCTGTTGCTACAGATACCACAAAGAAATAGACCTTAAAGGTTATAGAGAAAAGCCCGGTACAGTGTACCGGGCTTTTTTATGTTCTGCCACTCTGACACAAAAACACTTTAACAAAATCTGTTAGCTGACAATGCAGTGCAAATTTGTCAACCTTAATTGCATTGGCATAAAAACTGATGTAATTACTGACGTACAATACGAATTTAAATTTTAACTTAAAAAATAAATTAATATCAAGTTATGGCTTTAAACCTTAAACCAATTTCAGGTACAGCAAACAGAGTTATTGTTGAACCTGCTGCGGCAGAAGAAAAAACAGCTTCAGGAATCTATATCCCTGACACTGCAAAAGAAAAACCATCAAAAGGAACTGTTGTTTCGGTTTCGGAAGAAGATTCAGAAGGTAAGAAACCAGCAGTTAAAGTGGGCGATGTAGTGCTTTATGGCAAATATGGCGGCACAGAACTTCCTATTGACGGTAAAGACTATTTGATCATGCGCGAAAGCGACATCTACGCTATCGTAGGATAATTGGAGTAACATTTAAACATTAAAACTTAATCACATTTAAGAAATGGCAAAACAAGTAAAATATAATGTAGAAGCCCGCGATGCCCTGAAAAGAGGTGTTGATACGTTGGCCAATGCAGTAAAAGTAACTTTAGGTCCTAAAGGCCGCAACGTAATTATCGATAAAAAATTTGGTTCACCTGCAATTACTAAAGATGGTGTAACTGTAGCAAAAGAAATTGAGTTGAAAGACCCGATTGAAAATATGGGTGCCCAGATGGTTAAAGAAGTAGCTTCTAAAACTGCGGACATTGCAGGTGACGGAACAACTACGGCAACTGTATTGGCACAGGCAATTGTTACTGCTGGTATTAAAAACGTGGCTGCCGGTGCAAATCCAATGGATTTGAAACGTGGTATCGACAAAGCAGTTACTGCCATTGTTGAAAACCTGAAAGCCCAGTCGCAAACTGTAGGTGAAGACAACAACAAGATCAAACAGGTAGCTTCTATTTCGGCTAACAATGATGAGGTTATTGGTGCTTTAATTGCAGAAGCAATGGGCAAAGTTGGTAAAGATGGTGTAATTACTGTTGAAGAAGCAAAAGGTACTGAAACTGAAGTTAAAACAGTTGAAGGTATGCAGTTTGACCGTGGTTACTTATCTCCTTACTTTGTAACCAATGCCGATAAAATGGAAGCGGAATTAGAAAACCCTTACATTTTGATCTATGACAAAAAGATCAGCAACATGAAAGAATTGCTGCCTGTTCTGGAAAAACAAGTTCAGACTGGTAAGCCTTTATTGATCATTGCTGAAGATTTAGACGGTGAGGCCCTTGCTACATTGGTAGTAAACAAAATCCGTGGCTCACTGAAAGTTGTTGCTGTTAAAGCTCCAGGTTTTGGTGACCGCAGAAAAGCTATGCTGGAAGACATTGCTATCTTAACTGGTGGTACTGTTATTTCTGAAGAAAGAGGTTATAAATTAGAAAATGCTGACCTTACTTACTTAGGTACTGCTGAGAAAGTTGTTGTTGATAAAGACAATACTACTGTAATCAACGGTGCTGGTCAGTCAGAAGACATTAAAGCCCGTGTGAACCAGATCAAGGCTCAGATTGAGACCACTACATCTGATTACGACAAAGAAAAGTTACAGGAGCGTTTGGCTAAATTAGCTGGTGGTGTTGCTGTTCTTTATGTTGGTGCTGCTTCTGAAGTAGAGATGAAAGAGAAAAAAGACCGTGTTGATGATGCTTTACATGCAACCCGCGCAGCGGTTGAAGAAGGTATTGTAGCAGGTGGTGGTGTGGCTTTCATCCGTGCTATTGAGGCATTGGAAGGCATGAAAGGATCTAACGATGATGAAACTACTGGTATCCAGATCATTCGTCGTGCTATCGAAGAGCCTTTACGTCAGATCTGCCAGAATGCTGGTATCGAAGGATCTATCGTAGTGCAAAAAGTTAAAGAAGGTAAAGCCGACTTTGGCTACAATGCACGTACCGACGTTTATGAAAACTTAATTGCAGCTGGTGTAATCGATCCGACTAAAGTTGGTCGTGTAGCACTTGAAAATGCAGCTTCAATTGCAGCTATGCTGTTAACAACTGAAGTTGTATTGGCTGACGATCCAGAAGAAGCTCCTGCGGGTGGTGCTGGTATGCCTCCAATGGGTGGTGGCGGTATGGGTGGTATGATGTAATTCATTAGTCCATAATCATATAGAAGCCCCGGGAATATTCCCGGGGCTTTTTTTATTTCATCCGTTTTACTACAATATAATTAATTAGAGCAAAAAATTATTTACTTTTATACAGCATCCTGTATATATGGTAAAACGTTTACTCTTTTTTACATTTGCTCTCCTATTTCTTCAAATATCTGAGGCTTTTTCTCAGATAACGATTGGAACGGTTGACGCTGGACCTTATACACCAGGATCGAGTATTGCGGCGACTTTTAGTATAAATCCGGCAACCTGTATCAATCGTGACAATCAGTTTGATTTGGTGTTAGTATCACCTGCAGGAGTAGAACTTAGTACAATTGGAAGTTATACTGGTTTTTATACTACATTTATAAATGGGACAATACCTCAAGGAACATTACCAGGAACAGGTTACAAGCTTAGAATTAAAACGACTAGTCCCGTTCTAACACCTATTGCTGAATCAAATACTTTTGAAATTAAGACAGGTACAGCTATTACTGCCGCGGTAAGTTCAGCACCAGTGATAACCGCCCCTTACATATTTGGTTATTGTCCGGGCAGGCCCAATGCTGTTTTTAACTTCACGAACCAATCCACAGCTACGAGTACGGTAACTGGTACGATTAAGAATGAACTGAGTGGTTCAATTGATGCAAATCTAACTTTCACTACCGCCATACAATCCTTTACTGCTTCATTCGCTCATTATACAGTAAGTATAAAGGCTCAAATGCCCGATGGCACTATTGGGACAAGAGCTTACATGGTTATAAATAATAATGTATTTAACAACTTTTCCACTTCAGGATCAAATGCATTTGTTTGTTTACCTGGAGGTTTTCTCCAGTATGGTGTAGATGTAAACGGTCCAACCGGCATCCAAAATAACTACCCTGGTAACACCTACCAAATAATGTGGGGAGATGGCGTTACAGATACTTATACATTTTGCGATTTAAAATCGGGATCAGTTCAACATGAATATTTGAGATCTTCTTGTGGAAATCCCCCCTATAGTACAGGAGGGGGGACAGTTTATAACGTCTTTGGCATTAACATCTCTGTTGTAAGTCCTTGCGGACAAGTTGGCGGAGCCATATCAACTTATGTTAGAGTTGTTGATAAACCCGTAAATAAATTTTCCCACCCCGCTGCTGCTTGTACGGGCAGGCCAGTAACTTTTGTGAACAACTCGATATTGGGACAAGACCCCGGATCCAATTCACAGGTCTGCAGCAATAATAATGTGACTTACAACTGGTATGTTGACGGACAAATTGTTCTGGCAGGCGTACCAAGATCTACCAATTTAGTTCATACTTTTCCTACCCATGGAGTTCATGATGTAAAATTGGAGTCGGTAACAAGTGGCTCTTGTGAAGGTGCCGCCATAACGCAGCAAATCTGTATTCAGGATCCTCCACAGCCAGCGTTTGATTTCAATGGGGCTCCACAAACAGGATGTGCACCATTTACCATTCAGGCAAGGGACCTCTCTGTTATAGATAACATTTGTAATGCAAACAACGCTTACAACTGGATTGTAAATGGCCCAGCAGGTGTACAAATTACAAATCAAGGAGATAAAAATCCTATTTTCAAGTTTAATAATCCGGGAACCTATACCATCATTCTGGAAATTCAGACTGCATCTTGTGGAACTGTAAGAACACAGATACCACAGCAAATTGTATTGGCAGACGGAGCTCCGGTTGCCACATTATCCGATAATGTAACATTATGTGCCTTAAACACTTTTACCTTTGACAATAATACCGGTCCTACAAGAACCATTCTTGCAGGAACACAACAGGACTTGGCTACTACATATACCTGGTCTGTTACGGAAAGCGATGGTAGCGCTCTTGCGCCTGGAGACTTTAGTTTTGAGGGCGGTACTGATTTGCACACCAAATTTCCAATTATTAAATTCAACCAGTTTAAAACCTACAGAATAAAGGTCGTACACGTTAATAGCTGTGGACAAACTGATGATTTCCAACTTATCACTTTCTCTCCTTCACCAGTCCCTAATGTTGTCGCCAATGCAAATCCTATCTGTTATGATGGGGTAATTAATCTGCAGGGAAGCATTACTGGTGGGGCATATGCTTCATTTGAATGGGTAGGTAACGGCGGCAGTTTTTCACCTGCAACGGGGAATTTGACAACGACTTATACGCCTAGCATTGCCGAAAGAAATGCTGGTACAACAACAATAATATTAAGAGTAAATACTGGTTTGCAAGGTGCATGTGCAAGGGTTGAATTCCCACTAGTGGTCAACATCCGGCCGAACAACACCGGTACAAATGCAACTCAACAGATCTGTACAGGCAATGCTGTTTCCCACACCCCTGCTTCAACTGTCGTCGGCAGTACATATAGTTGGACAGTGAGTAATCCAGATGGAAATGCCACGGGTCAACTTCCTGGATCCGGAACTGCAATTACGGATGTCATTATCAACAATAGTGCTACAGCGAATGCAGTTGTAATCTATACTATTACTCCACTTAGTAACGGCTGCTCCGGTGTGCCATATACTTTCACTGTTACGATAACTCCAAGGCCTGTTCTGACAGCAATAGCTGCCAAGTCAACAATTTGCAGTAATGAATCTTCAGCTATCACATTAAGCTCTAATTTACTAAATACCAGATATACCTGGACAAGTTCCGTTACTGGTAATATTACAGGAAATAACAGTGTAAATACGCAAACAGCAAACAGTATAATCGATGATATACTAATTAATAACAGTACCACCCAAGGTTCAGTAACTTATACCATCACACCATTCTCCGCTACGGGATGCCCAGGCACACCGGTTTCTGTTACCGTAAATGTAGATCCCGCATTAACAGTTGCCAATGCAGGGGCCGATAAAAGTATTTGTGCTACTACCAGCTATACGATGGAAGGAAATACGGCTAATGTTGGCACAGGAACATGGACACCCGTATCAGCCAATGCCTCAGGTGTTACCTTTGCTAATCCCAATAGCCCTACTACAGTGGTTAACGGCCTAAGCCCTGGAAATAGCTATACCTTCAGATGGACAATTGATGCTGCAAGTGCCTGCAACCCTACATTTGATGAAGTGACTATTACTGTTAACGAACCCACCATACCAGGCACTACAGCAGGAACTCCAACGATAGTTTGTGCCAATAACAATACCGGAACCATTACCCTGAGTGGAAATATTGGCAATGTGATCAGATGGGAAAGCAGTCTGGATGGCAATACCTGGATCCCGATTGCAGGAAATAATACTACTACGACCTATACCTTTAATAACCTTACCGTTTCTACACAATTTAGGGCTGTTGTTCAAAATGGCGGTTGTACAGTAGAAAATTCTACCGGAACAACCATCACAGTATCTCCCGCATCCACCATTGCAACTGCAGGTGCAGACCAGGTGCTGTGTAATGAGCTGATTGCTACATTGGATGGAAATACACCTGCTGCAGGTGAAACGGGAGTATGGACCCTTGCCTCTGGCAGTCCAAATGCAGTCATAACCGATCCTGCTAATCCCAAAACCACTGTAACTGGATTAACACCAGGTCAAACTTATCGCTTCGTATGGACTATAACAGGCAATGCGCCATGCGGGCCAACTTTTGACGACGTTACCATAAGAAACAATCCACCAATTGTCCAGAACATTAGCAGTACCAGTGCTGTGGTTTGTAACGGCCAGGAAGTACTCCTTAATGGCAGTGCACCAACGGGCGGCGATGGAACGAATTACACCTATTCCTGGGAAATTAAAGTAGATACAGGGCCTTGGAATCTCATAAATAATGCAACCGACAAAGACCTGATCATTACCCTCACTACGCCTGGAACGGTCAGCTTCAGGAGAACCGTAACTAGCGGGGGTTGTACTTCTACCAGCAATGAATATTCCATTGTTGTTCAACCCGCAATAACAGGCAATAACATCTCCGCAGACCAAATTATCTGTAGTGGCACTACGCCTGCATTACTTACTGGCCCTGCACCAACAGGTGGCGGCGGAACATTTACCTATCAGTGGCAATCCAGTCCGGATGGAACGGTATGGACAAACATTGGGGGTGCCAATGACATAGATTATCAGCCAACAGCCCTTACCACAACCACTTTTTACAGGCGTAATGCCAGTACCCTTGCCTGCGGGTCCCTGCAAGTTCCTAGTAATGCAGTTAAAATAACCGTTAACCCGAATGCAAAAGCCGAATTTACCTGGACAAACGACAAGGGTTGTGTTCCTTTTACCCTCCCTCTCACAGTAGTGCCTTATGCAGATAGGAATGCGACTTACACCTGGTACGCGAATACTACAGTTATTGGAACCGGCACAACATCCCCTGTTTACACCATTCAGAACAGTAATGAATCAGTGACGATCAGACTGGTGGTAACCAGTAGCCTGGGTTGTTCTCAGGATGAATTCAGCCATGTATTCAGTACCAACCAGGCTGTACCGGCATCATTTACACAAAACACCACCGAAGGCTGCGGACCATTACCTGTAAATTTTGTAAACACTTCTGACCTTACTGCAGGAGCAACATTTTCATGGGATTTTGGCAATGGCACGAGCTCAACGCAAGCCAATCCGGGCACTGTAACCTACCAGGCTGAAGCAACCGGAAAAGACACGACTTATGTGGTAACCTTAACCGCTACTACTTCTTGCGGAAGTAATTCCGTTACTTCAACCGTACTTGTAAAAGCAAAGCCCGTAGCCATATTTTCACCAAGCAGAACAGATGGTTGTTCACCTATGCTTGTCAACTTTACTAATACTTCTCCGGGTGGTGCAGGTACTACTTATTTTTATGATTTCGGCGATGGCAGCCCTGTTATACAGCGACCGGATAAATCTCCTGTACAACATACCTACAATACCACGGTAACCACTACCTTCAGGGCCACGTTAACAGTTGTAAACGAATGTGGTACCGATATCCGTGCGTACAATATCCGTGTTGCTCCGCAAAACATTACGCCTGAACTGGTAGTTGATGCCAATGAAAAAGAAGGCTGCGCACCACATACCGTCAATTTTGACAACAACTCTATTGGTGCATCCCGGTTTACATTTGATTTTGGCGATGGCAGTCCAATCCAGACTGTGCTAACCACCGGCAGGGTTCCCCATGTGTATACTATGCCAGGCACATTCACCATCACAATGACCGCCTACAACAGTTGCTCAGAAATCTCTACTACAGAAACCGTTACTGTTCTGCCCCAGCCAATTGCTGATTTCGATGCAGTAAACAAATTAGGTTGTACCGGCCTTGCCGTTAAATTTACAAACAACACTCAAAACGGGGTTAGCTATCTATGGGATTTTGGAGACGGTTCTCCAACTTCTACAGAAGTTGAACCAACCCATGTCTATACCGGCAGCCAGGAATACTATACCGTGACGCTTACAGCAGTAAACAACCTGGGCTGCCCAATGACGGTTACCAAAACCAACTTCATCCACATTGTACTACCTCCTGTTGCCGCCTTTAATGTCAACCCTTCTACCCTGATCAGCATTCCCGATTATACCTTTAATTTCGAAGATCAGAGTACCAATACCCCTACCATCTGGGAATGGGATTTTGGCGATGGCACCAGTTCGGCACTAAGAAACCCGAGCCATACCTACCTGGATACAGGCACCTATAAAGTGACACTCAAGGTAACCAACCAGCAGGGCTGCTTTACCACTACTTTTAAAAATGTAACCATTAAAGGTGTTCCGGGCTATTTATTTGTACCTAATTCTTTTATACCGGGCGATACACGTCCGGAGCTGCGGGAGTTCCGCGCCAAAGGATCGGGAATCGCTAACTGGCGCTTCAGCATCTTTAACAAATGGGGGCAACTGTTATGGGAAACAACCAAGCTGGAAGAAGGCCGGCCTGCCGAAGGCTGGGATGGCACATTTAAAGGGCAACCTATGCCTCAGGGAGTTTACTTCTGGAAAATAGATGTGCAAATGATCAATGGAACAGAATGGAAAGGCATGACCTACGACAAATCTGTACCTAAACGAACGGGACCAATACATTTAATCAGATAGCTATGCGCGGGAGAAAAAGACCTATAATTGTGTTGTTAATCATGTTGGTAAGCCTTAGGGCTTTAGGACAGGATCACATCTATTCCCAGTTTTTTAATGCGCCTATTTACCTGAACCCCTCATTAACCGGGCAGTTTGAAGGCGATATCAGGATGAACCTCATTTACAGGAACCAGTGGACGGGACTGAGTGGCGATCTGTCGTACATTACCGCTTCGGCCGACCTCAACATCTCTAAGTTTGCAGGCGGTGTAGGCCTCATGTTTACCCGCAGCAGCGAGGGAACCGCTTATCTGGTTAAAAATAATGCTGCCGCTACCTATTCCTACAGCGTAGGCGGCGACGATTTCGTAGCCTCATTTGGCATACAGGCCGGCTTTACCAACAGGCAGATCGATTGGAGCAAGCTCGTATTTGCCGACCAGATTGACATGCGCCTGGGCTATATTCCCGGAAGTGTATCCGCAGCACAGCCCCCTGATCAGGACAGTAAATTCTTTTTTGATGCCGCCGCTGGTACCAATATCGTATTCAGGAATTTAATGGTCGGCCTTGCCGTTCACCACATCAACAAGCCCGATGAGTCTTTTAGCGGTACAGTGGCCAAACTACCCATGCGGATCACTGCAAATGCCAGTTATAAGATTCCCCTAAGTCCCTATTACGATTATAACCAGGATGAAGGTGCTTCTCTTATCCCTTCTGTGGTTTATTATAAACAGGCCAGTTCCAGCTCTATCAGCGCAGGCGCCCAGTTCAAATACAGAGGCTTAAATACCGGCCTTTGGTACCGTAGTGCCAGCCAGGGTGGGCCGGATGCCATTGTGGTTTCCCTCATATTCGACCTCTTTAAAGGCAACAGGAACGGCGAAAAGCTAAGATTGGGCATAAGCCATGATGCCACTACCTCAAAAATCAACTATACCAATACCAGTGGTACTACTGAAGCCAGCATTGGCTACGAAAAATATTTCCCCAACAGTTCCGGTTATAACAAATTTAACGGCCTCAGGTGTTACGATTTCTATTGATGACCGAATAACAATCCAAAGGAAATCTTTGTTATATTAGATCATTTAAACAGTTATGGAGAACATTCTTGACAGCAACCACTTCCTTACACAAAGTGAGGTAAACAAGTTTTTAATGGCTACCCTGCTTTGTGGCCTTATTGGCGCAGAACGGGAATTCCGAAGCAAACAGGCGGGGTTAAAAACCATGATCATGATTGGCCTGGGTTCTACTCTTTTTACCATCCTGTCCATTAAAATAGGTTTAAGCAGTCACGACCGCATCGCTTCCAATATTGTTACCGGAATTGGTTTTCTGGGTGCCGGTGTTATCTTTAAAGAGGACAACCAGGTCAAAGGCCTTACTACCGCCTGCGTCATCTGGATAGTTGCCGCCATTGGTATGGCCATAGGTTCGGGCTTTTATGAACAGGCCGTAGGCGTAACACTGGTTGTACTGCTCGCTTTACTCATCTTCCCTTTTCTGGAAGAAATGGCCGAACGCCGCTTCACCAAAAGGATATACCGCATTGTAAAACGCTATGAAGGCGAAAGTCTGGAAAAGTATGAAGAAGACATCAAGACCTCTAAGCTAAAGCTATCCCGGGGAAAACAAGAACTCGCAAACGGCATCATTAGCGGTACATGGATCGCCATTGGCAGTCCCAAAAACCATAAAACCTTTGTAGACCGCATGCTGCAGGACAAAAACATCATTGCTTTTGATTTTTAGTCGGCACCACTTAAGCAACATATAAACAATATCATGAAACTGTATTAGCTTTGTAGTATGCAAAGGGAACAGATCTCGGTATTCGACATTTTTAAAATTGGCATAGGCCCATCAAGTTCACATACGCTGGGACCCTGGAGGGCAGCACAGCAATTTACGGCATCACTTAAACAAAAAGAGCTGCTGGCACAGGTACTGCAGGTAAAAGTGCTTTTATATGGCTCCCTGGCCAAGACCGGAATAGGCCATGGTACCGATATAGCTACATTACTTGGACTTACCGGTGCCGATCCGGTTACCTATGATGTAAATGCCATCGGCCCTGCCATTGCAGCAATTAAAAAAGATCAGTTATTGTCCCTTGCCGGAGAAAAGCCGATCAGCTTTGATTACAACGAAGACATGATCTTTCTTTTCTCCGAAAGTCTGCCTTTCCATCCCAATGCGGTTACTTTCCAGGCCTTCCTAAAGGATGACAAAGCTTTTTCGGAAACCTATTATTCGATAGGCGGTGGCTTTGTGGTAAAAGAAGGTGATACAGGTAATGAAAAGGAACAGGTAGACCTGCCCTTTCCGATAGAAAAGGCGAGCGAATTGCTACACTGGTGCCTGTCTACCGGCTTAAAGGTATCAGAAATTGTGATGGAAAATGAGCTGGCCTGGCGCAGGGAAGAGGAAACACGCAAGGGCATTATGCAGCATTACACTGTGATGAAAGACTGTATTTACAGGGGCTGCCATACCTCAGGCTTTTTGCCCGGCGGATTAAATGTAGCCAGAAGGGCTGCTGCTTTAAATAAAAGACTGATGGGCGACAGTGCCTATACCAATTATACCAGCTGGGTAATGGCCATCAGGGCCGGGGGCAATGGTTTTAATTATACTTTAGATTGGGTAAGCTGTTTTGCGCTGGCGGTAAATGAAGAAAATGCTTCTTTTGGCCGGGTGGTAACAGCCCCAACCAATGGTGCTGCCGGGGTTATACCTGCCGTGCTTCAATATTACATTACCTTTTGTGATGGTTTTACAGAGGAGAAGATTATCCAGTTTATAACCTGCGCTTCAGAAATAGGCAGCATCTTTAAAAAAGGCGCCACCATATCGGCAGCGATGGGTGGCTGCCAGGCAGAGATCGGCGTATCTTCGGCCATGGCGGCAGCAGCTTTAACAGAGTGTTTGGGTGGCTCACAACGACAGGTATTGATGGCTGCCGAGATTGCTATGGAACACCACCTGGGCCTAACCTGCGACCCTATAGGCGGGCTGGTACAGATCCCATGTATTGAAAGAAATACCATGGGTGCCATTAAAGCTATAACAGCCAGTCAGCTGGCTTTACAAAGCAACCCGGATAAAGCCAAGGTTAGTCTTGATGCTGTAGTAAACACCATGTGGGAAACGGCATTGGACATGAACTCCAAATACAAGGAAACATCTGATGGAGGCTTGGCGACAAACATCCCTATCAGTTTACCGGAATGCTAGATTTTTTGCTGCGCCTTAATAGACAGGTAACGGTTCACTACATTTATGGTTAATTTTTCTGGCGGGGTAAGGATACTCAGTATCCCATGTTTGGCCAGTTCCTTAACCATCAGCTTTTTTTCGTAAGCAAATTTAGCTGCTATAGTTTGAATGTATATGTCCTCTACATCCTGCACAGGTTTTTCTGTTAGGGTTTTAAGTTCTGTATTTTCAAAAAATACAATGAGCAGCAGGTGAAATTTTGCCACACGCTTTAAATAGGGAAGCTGCCGGTTCAAGGCAGACATACTTTCGAAATTGGTAAAAAAAACAACCAGGCTACGCTGCCTCAATACGCTGCGCACCGTGGTATATAACGCTTCCATATTCATTTCCAGGTACCGCGTTTTTTCTTTGTATAAAACAGCCATTATTTTACCAAGCTGCGCCGGTCTGCGATCTGCAGGTACCACACTTCCTGTTTTTTCCGCTATCGTGATCAGGCCTGCCTTGTCTTCCTTTACCAGGGCCACATTGGAAAGGATAAGGCTTGCATTAATCGCATAATCCAGCAGGCTCAATCCTTCAAAAGGCATTTTCATGGATCTCGATTTATCGATGATACAATATACATGCTGCGATTTTTCATCGGTAAAAGTGTTCACCATCAGCTCGCCCTTCCTGGCTGTTGCCTTCCAGTTCACTGTACGGTAATCGTCGCCCTGCACATAATTCTTTACCTGGTCAAATTCCATGCTATGCCCTATACGCCTGATCTTTTTGATCCCAATTTCATTTAACCGGTGCGATATAGCCATCAGTTCGTATTTGCGCAGCTGTAAAAAAGAAGGATAAACCGGAACGGTAACTTCCGATCCGATATTGAACCTGCGTACCACAAGGCCAACAGGCGATTGAACATACAGCCTTAGCTGCCCAAAAATATACTCACCCCTTTTTGTTGGCCTTAAAGTATAGGTGATGGTTTTCTGTGTGCCCGATTTAAGATAGCTTTTAAACCACAGGTCCCTTTTTTGGAACTGATAAGGGATTTCGTCAATAAGTCCGGCCCGGATACCAAAAGCATAGAAATTCTCCAGATAAATGTGCAGCTCATTGTCATCCCCGTTGCTTAACCTTTCCGGAAGGTCCCTCCGCACAAACACCGTCTTTTTAGGCTGGTACAGCAGCAGGCCATCTACCAGTACCAGTGCTGCAAATATCCAAAAACACAGGTAGGCGAGATCAGCCAGCCAGGGCAGAAAAAACGAAAACAGGAACAGGCTTACGCACAGGCCAATGCCGGCAAAAAATCTTTTGCTCAGAAACAGGTCTGTATAGCATTTTTTTAAAAGGTTTCTCAAGATCCTGATGTTTTACCTGGGTACTTCTATTTTTTGAATGATCTGGGCAACTACATCACTAGTGGTAAGCCCCTCCATCTCTTTATCCGGCGTAAGCATAATGCGGTGCGCAAGCACCGGTGCAGCCACTTTTATCACATCCTCGGGGGTCACAAAATCACGGCCCTGCATGGCCGCAAAAGCTTTGGCCCCATTTACCATGGCCAGAGAGGCCCGCGGAGAGGCCCCCAGGTAAAGCGATTTGTTGTTCCGCGTTTCATGGGTGATCTTTGCTATGTATTCTATCAGCTTAGGTTCAACATGCAGCGCTTTGATCAGCGCCCGGCAGGATTTGATCCGGTCTATGCTTAGCACAGCTTTAACTGCTGCCAGCTCATCCTCCAGTTTACGCTGGTGCTGGTTCAATAAAATAGCCGTTTCTTCTTCCAGGCTCGGATACTTTACTTCTATTTTAAACAAAAAACGGTCAAGCTGCGCTTCTGGCAGGCGGTAAGTTCCTTCCTGCTCTATAGGGTTCTGGGTGGCCAGTACTATAAAAGGCTCATCCATCAGATAAGTATGCCCGTCTACTGTCACCTGTCGCTCTTCCATCACCTCAAACAAGGCCGATTGTGTTTTTGCCGGGGCACGGTTAATCTCATCAACCAATACAATATGACCAAAAACAGGGCCTTTTCTGTATTCGAAGGTGGCCGACCGGGGGTCAAACACCGAAGTCCCAAGCACATCCGAGGGCATCAGGTCGGGCGTAAACTGGATACGGGAAAAAGAGGCATCAATACTTTTAGCAATCAGTTTGGCACTTAAAGTCTTGGCCACGCCCGGTACACCCTCCAGCAATACATGCCCATCGGCCAGTAAGGCGGCAATTAAAAAATCTATGGTGTCTTTCTGACCCACAATAATATTGCCCAGCGTTGTTCTGATTTGTTCTACTGCTGTATTCAGCTCGCTAAGATCGGTTCTTTGGTTAAACATTTCCGCTTCCATAATTTATTGGGCTTGTTTATAAAATTTTTCTATTGATTTGTTGAGCTCAATGAGCTGCTGATCATTCACCATAGGGGCATTTTCAAGGCTTTTAATAAGGATAAACAGCTCCTGAACGGCAATTTCAGTAAGCCCCGATTTAACCGCCAATGCATTTACAAATTCTTTATCCAGCACCGTTGTTTTTAACCGGTAAGCTGCCCTGATGTGTTCCAGGAAATAGCTGATCTTTTTACGGGCAATGTCCCTGTTGTCACGCTGCTGGTAATATACCTTGCCCACCACGCGGACAAAGTCGACCGAGCTGTTCTTTAAAGGGCTTACTATCGGGATGATGCGTTGCCTGCGTTTCATTTCAAAAAAAACAAATACCAGCAAACCTGTTAAGGCCAGGTAATACGCCCAGCGCAAAGGAGTGTGTTTAAACAGTACACGTAGGATATCACTATCATCGGTACTGCCGCGGGTATTGTTCTCATCCCAGATCAGGGTTTCCGGGGCAGGCAGATAAGACAATGCCCTGGCCGCATATTCCGCGCCCCGCAGGTTCAGCAAATTGTAATTGCTCAGCAGTTGCGGGTTCGGCAATAAATAGAGTCCACCTTTACCAAAGGTATATTTTACAAAATTAACCTCCCCCCTGGCATTCCTTCCCAGTACAGTAGCTTTCAAGGTATCTATTTTGCTAAAATACTGGTCGCCCAGGCCTTTATCAAACACATAGTCTGGATGACCTTTCAGTACAGGGTTTACAAAATTTACCGGGGTGCTTTTTTCTTTGGTATAATTCAATGAAGAACTGATCCTGATCTTCAGCCTGTCGCTCAATGCCCTGTTTAAATTAAAAGCAGCAATAAATACGTCATTCCCATCCTTCATGTACTGCACAAGTTCCCGGTAGTCGTAACTGGTAAATTTTACCTCGCCAGCGATAAACAGGTAAGCCGTATTTTTAAAATGCTTCCCTTTTAATGTATTATAGGCCGGCAATCTTGTGGTCTTTACTTTCGTATCAGGGAACAACCGTTCCACTTCATGAAACAAAATATAAAGACCAAAGGGGATTTTATCTTCTTTTAAATAGCTGGGGGTCCAGTCTGTTGGCTTAGGCTTATAATATTGTGCAAGCAGGTACAATACCATTATCAGGGCACCGCCAATCAGATATAACTTTAATCCTTTCATGTGCCCTTACCATTAAACCGGTCAAAATCTCCTTTAACATAGCCAAAGGTTTCCTTATCTATAAAAAACTCTCCGTACCAGATGTATTCAAACTGCGTGGTAAGCCGGCTAAATTGTTGCCTTTTTTCGGGGTCGGCAAGTTCAGCAATATAGGTTTGGTTTGTTTTTTCAGGCAGCCAGCTGATCAGTGCACTTTCATCCAGCCGTTTTAAAGAATACAGGTAAAACAGGCGCACTGCCAGCCGGTAATTGGCAGCCGCAATTGCCCTTTCTATTTCTTCATTAAAATTGATCTCATGAATGTTATCGGCCGATTCCGTATAAGGCACTTCAACAACTTTAGGTTTACCGGCAAATATCCTGAGGTCGAGCCCCAGCATTTTTACAATTACAAAAACAAAGATGGCCACCACTCCAGCAATGAGCAGGTATTTTAAAAACCCACCCGAATATTTATTGCTGATCAGGTCGTTGATCTGTCGCCACACCCATCTCCAGAACTTTTCCCACAAACCTTCATGTAACGGCGCAACATCATCGTACCTGAAGGCTTTTTGTGCCCTGTAGGCATCCATCTGCTGCAGGTCGAAGCGCCTAACCTTTAAGTTGGTGCTGTCGTTTATAAGCCTTGCAGGTTGTACCGGACCTTTTACAGCCGGAACACTGGCAAAGACCGGCAAAGTTAAACAGCAAAGTAAAAGTACAAAAAGCGCCTTTCGCATGGTCAGTACTCTTCTAAGCCTTTAAAATCATCTTTCTTTTCGCCCAGCTGGTTAATGCGGTCCATCAGGCCTGCACTCTCCTGCCTTTCAGCCAGGTTAAAATAACACAGTGTACAGCCAATTACCGGCACGATCAAAAATACATAACACAGGTGCTGTATCACAGATGAAAGAATGATAACCGTATTGCTCAATCCATTCGCCCCCTTGGTAAATACACTGACCATGGTTAAAAGGATGGCCGGCATGGAGGCCAGCGACATGCTGGCATAAGTGATCACATAAATGATCAGAATGGCTCCGGCAGTTACCCACCACTGTTCTTTCAGCAACTGAAACGAACGGCTGAAAGAATCGGTGAAACCCTTGTTTTCAAGTACCATGACAGGAAAGAAGAGCGACATCGCCGGGAATACATAAATACCAGGTACCAGGCAGAGCAGGAAACAAAAGACAAAAAAGAAAGTGATTCCTATACTGCTAAAAAAAACACGGAAAAAGTAATACTTAAAGTAAGCCCATACCTCATCGGGTGTGGGGGCTACTTTCCCTTTTTGCATATATAAAGCAATATAACTCAATACCGCAACATAAATGGACGTGTAACTGGCCATTGAAAATACAAATACCAGCAGATAATTAATGGTAAACAATTGCGTAACCCTGCTAACACCAAATGGATTGCCCCCCCCGGCATTTCCAAACGCCACCTGTTTTACCTCCATTTGCTGCATGACCGCAGTAACAGTACCGGCAATGATAAAGAATCCACAGAAGTAAACAAACACTTTTAACAAGGGTTTAAAATTCTGTTTTATAAACAGAAAGGTATCATTAATGATCTCTCCAAATTCTCTTAGTTTCTTAAATTCCAGTTTTTCTGTCATGCTTGGCTGAATTGATTGCGTTTAAAAATTTTTGATGGATATATAATTACGTACCAGACGATAAACAACAGCGACCCAGCTAAGATACTGATGCTTAACCATACGGGCATATTGGTATAACGGGTAACAAAACCTTCAAAAAAAGCAGCTACGAGAATAATAGGTACCAGGCCTAAAGCGATCTTGGTACCATCCTTTGCACTGTTTTTAAAGGCTTCAAAGCGGGTATAGGTTTTAGGGAACAACAAGCCATGCCCAAGTACCAGGCCTGCCCCCCCTGCTATAATGATGGCCGAGATTTCCAAAGTGCCATGGATCCAGATCACCAGTATAGATTCTATTCCCAGGCCCTTGCTGAAAAAATAATATTCAAATGAACCGATCATGATGCCATTCTTCAGCATAAAGAAAACAGGGCCGATACAAAAAAATATGCCGCTTACAAACATCAGCAATGCAACATACGTATTATTGGCTGCTATCCTAAAAAACATCTCTACAGGCCCCTGTTGTTTATATACGCCAAAGGGATCTCCTTTTGCAATATTTTCATTGGTCATGTTCACGTACCCATCACCAAGTATAAGTCTTACAAAAGTATCGTCATACTTTGCCGAAAGCACACCAATAGCACAGAAGACCAGAAAAAAGATCAGCGAATAAAGAAGTTGTCTCCGGTAAGTATGGAACAATAAGGGCAGTTCAAACTTCCAGAAGGTGAGGAACCGGTTGGTATCTTCTTTTTTATTTTTATAAATGGATTGATGTAAAACTGAGGCCAGGCCATTAAGGTAGGCCGTGGTTTTAGATTGGGGATAAAATGTTTTGGCATAGGCCAGATCGTTCGTAATGTCGATAAAACGTTCTGCAAGTTCATCCGGACCGGCGGTCTGCTGCTGCTCATAGGATCTCCATTTTCCTGAATTCTGCTTAACAAACAACGCCTCTCTCATAAATTTTGGTAAGAATGTAATTTTCTGTTAAAATAACCACAAAAAACAATTTTACAAGAATTAATTGAACATCAGTATTATATTTGAACTTATGGATACCATTAAAGTAAATACCAGCCAGCATGTCGATATCGATTACCCCGTTGCCGGTTTAGGAGAAAGAATAGCCGCAGCGCTGATAGATTTGGGCCTGTTTATTGGTTTATATCTGATATTTGTACTGCTTGCACTTGTTGGTGGTCTTTCTGGTGCCATAGGCGGTTCACCATATATATTTTTTATACTGATTGGCATTTACTTCGGTGCTTATGTATTTTACGACCTGATCTGCGAGATCTTTATGAACGGACAAAGCATCGGAAAGAGGCTGATGAAAATTAAAGTGATCAGTCTGGATGGCAGTCAGGCCAGTATAGGCCAGTACTTTATCCGCTGGTTGTTCAGACTGGTCGATTTTACCCTTACCGCACAAATGGCCGGCTTAATCTGTATTGCAGTATCGCAGAACAAACAAAGAATAGGAGATATGGTAGCAGGTACTACAGTCATCAAAACTGTGCCGCACACAAACTTTAACCACATTGCGTTCCATCCTGTTGAAGAAGAATATACACCCGTGTTCAACAACACCAGCCAGCTGAACGACAGGGACGTTGAACTGATCCATGAGGTCATAGACACCTATTACAAAACCTTTAATGCCGATCTGATCTACGCCATGTCGGCAAAAGTAGCATCGCTTCTGTCGGTAGAACGTCCTGAAGGTATGAATGAAATGACTTTCTTAAAAACGGTGGTTAAAGATTACAACTATCAGACCTCATTGGTACAATAGCTAAGCTGCATACGTTTTACATGCAGGCTGTTAAGTAGGATAATGCATATGCGGATAGAGAATTTTAAACAAATAACTTCCTATAATGATACTGCCGGTAATTAAAAACAAGGTTTTAATAAGCAGTGGATTGTTTTTTTTGCTCAGGTACCGCGCAGATAAGGCCACTGCAAGGGTAATCAATATGGGAATGGCGGGCGGGTACAACTGAAAGCTCTCCGGCAGGTTACCTTTTAAAAGCTCCAGAACAGCACGCTGGAAACCGCAGCCCGGGCAATCAAACCCGGTAAGTGCTTTAAACGGACAGGGCAGAAAAAAAACATCCGCCTGATCCAATAAATAAGACCAGACGGAAATGATGTATATTTTAATCACCAGCAATTAAGCGTTTGGTGTGGTTGGTGGCTGATTGAACGGATCTTTAGGATCGTTAAACGGGTTGTTTACGCCAAAAGGGTTGTTCGGATTATTGAAGCCTTGTTGTGCTTCGGCTGCCGATGGGCCTAAATACCTGGCATCACCAAAACCAAGCAAAGGATAAAACACAATAGGCAGCAAAATGAGGCCTACTGTATAACCTTCAGTTTTGCCAAAGCTTTTGCTCAATAAGTTCGTCAGCCAAATGCCAAATACGATATTTACGCATGGTATGAGCAGCCAAAGTATCCAGATGGTAGGCTTGCCTACAATTTCAATTAAAATAATGGCATTATAAATTGGAATAATGGCTGCCCAGCCAGGTTTTCCGGCTTTTACAAAGATTTTCCATAACGATGCATATACCAGCACCATAACTGCCAGCCAAAAAATAATCATGCCGGCTCCAATTCCGGCACCAGCTGCCGCGTACTCTGAGTTGTAATCCATAGTTTGTTTTTTAGTAGTTTATTATAAATATAGTACTAATTACAAAAAACAAGAACAGCGGAAGAATGTTTTTTTGAATAATCCTATTTCATTTCCATTTTAAACAGGCTGGCGATATGAAGTTTTAACCTGTCTTTAACCAACTCCATATCAAGCACATACCCCAACTCGCGCTGCATAGAGGTCACATCCTTGTCGTCAATACCACAGGGAACGATATTTTTAAAGTAGTCCAGGTCGGCATTTACATTAAAGGCAAAGCCATGCATGGTTACCCAGCGGCTGCACCTTACTCCCATTGCACAGATCTTACGTGCCTTATCCTTATCAGCATCCAGCCATACCCCGGTAAAACCGGCATAGCGCCCGGCTGCAATACCAAAATCGGCCAGTGTCAATATCACCGCTTCTTCAAGCATCCGCAGGTACAGGTGTATATCGGTAAAAAAGTTATCGAGGTCAAGAATCGGGTAACCCACTATTTGTCCGGGCCCATGATAGGTAATATCGCCACCCCGGTTAATCTTATAATAAGTAGCATTTTTCCCGGCCAGTCCCTGCTCATCCAGCAACAGATTTTCCTGGTGCCCGCTTTTACCCAGGGTATACACATGCGGATGCTCACAAAAAATAAGGTAATTGGGTGTCTCCAGCTGGGTATGGTTGGTCCGGTTCTGTGTTTTTAAAGCAACAGTAGCCTCAAAAACAGCTTCCTGTCTGTTCCAGGCCTCCTGATAATCTATAAGGCCCCAGTCTGTAAATTCAACTTTCTTGTTCATTTGCGAAAATTACGCTACTACATAGCCCAGCATATACCCATCACCCATTTTTAAATAATGAACCGTAAGTTCGGCACTGCCTTCCGGTAAATCAACCAGCGCATTTAATTTCCCCTCATTTTTTAACCTGAATGGTTTAATATGGATGTCCTGCTTAAACTCCAGGCCTCTCCTGCCGTTCCACTTATAAATGGCTTCCTTGGCGCACCAGCAAACATATAAACCATTGATATTGTCCCCGATCTGTTTTTGTGCAAGTTCCACATCGGACAGGAATTTATGCCTGATACTCCTGATTTTATGTTTGATCAGCTCAATATCTACACCAACCTTTTTGGTCTTGCCGATAATTACCGCCGCATAATCGTAAGAATGACTTAAAGAAATATGATAATTAAAATCGGGCAAATAAGGCTTACCGTGGTCGTCCATCCTGCAGTCAATATATTCTGCGGTATTGAGCATTGTCCTTAACAACACACGCGTACTTAACCAGTGCAACAGGCGTTTGCCATTATTTAATGAAGAAATAAAATCCAGCTCATGCTGTTTCAGTTGTAAGCCCGATCGCAGCTGTTCTTCACTTTCCTCAATTTTCCATACAGCAAGTATGGTATCCTCGTCAATATTTTTATTAAAAACTACAGGCATCTCTATTTTAGAAAACAATGCAAAAGTATCTTAAATTAATCATAATTTCGTCCAAATACTATATAATAATGATCCTGTCTGACAAACGAATTCTTGAAGAAATAGATAAAGGCACCATAATCATCGAGCCTTTTAATCCGGACTGCCTTGGTACCAACTCTTATGACGTACATTTAGGTAAATATCTTGCTACATATAAAGACAGGGTACTCGATGCAAAAGCACACAACAAGGTCGAACATTTTGAAATCCCCAAAGAAGGATACGTACTTCAGCCCGGCACTTTATACCTGGGTGTAACACTCGAATATACCGAAACACATGCCCATATCCCTTTTTTAGAAGGCAAATCGAGTACCGGACGTTTAGGGATAGACATCCATGCCACTGCCGGAAAAGGCGATGTAGGCTTTTGCAACACCTGGACGCTGGAAATTTCCTGTGCCCAGCCCGTACGCATATATGCAGGCATGCCCATAGGCCAGCTCATTTATTTTATGGTTGAGGGGAGCATAGGAACACTGTACAACACCAAAAGCAATGCTAAATACAACAATAAAACCACCAAACCTGTAGAAAGTATGATGTGGAAGAATAAATTTTAGCCTGCTGACCGCTGTTTTTAAATTATTAAAATTAGCCTCAATATTTGTATATTGAGGCTTTGTTATATATGCTCACATTATGAAATTCAAATTCATCCTGCCAGGGATATTCATCCTTGGAACCTGCCTTTCTTTTGCCTATAAACTGGCCGAGGATCCTTTTAACGACCTACTTAAAAGATTACAGGATTACAACAAACAGTATGCACAGGAAAAGGTACATCTGCATTTGGATAAACCTTATTATGCCATTGGTGATGACATCTGGTTTAAGGCTTATGTCATCAATACCCAAACCTCAGCCCCTTCCAATATCAGCAAGGCCCTGTATGTTGAACTGATCAACGAAAAGGATTCCATAAAGAGCCAGCTAAAACTGCCTATGGACGGCGGAATCACCTGGGGGGATTTTAAACTGCCGGACACCCTTACCGAAGGCAATTACAGGATAAGGGCCTATACCCAGTGGATGAGAAATGCAGGCCCGGAGTTCTTCTTTGACAAAACCATAAAAATAGGAAACTCCTGGGCAAACAGGGTTTTTACCAATACCCAGTATACTTACAGTAAAGAGAACACCGCAGAAAAAGTAAGTGCCAGCATCAAATTTACAGACAAGAAAGGGCTCCCTTATGCCAACAGTGATGTAAGCTATGAAATCCAGCTCAACTTCAGGAACCTGGCCAAAGGGAAAGCCACTACAGACAACCAGGGCGAAATAAGCATCAGCTATTTAAACACGCAGCCGGCATTGTACAAATCGGGCAAGATCCTGGCAACCATCACCCTGCCAGGCAAACAGAAAATAACAAAAAGTATCCCTATAAAAGCCACTTCAAATGCTGTAGACGTACAGTTTTTCCCTGAAGGAGGCAACCTGATCGAATCTTTGCCCAATAAGGTGGCCCTAAAAGCTGTAAATGCTGCCGGCCTTGGAGAAGAGGTTAGCGGGGCTATTGTTGATAATGACGGTACTGAAGTAAACCATTTTGAAAGCCTGCACCTCGGCATGGGCAGCTTTGTGGTCAATCCGCAGCCTGGCAAAACATACACGGCCAAAGTAAAGTTCAAAGACGGTTCAGAACAAATTTTTAACCTGCCTAAAGCCCTGCCCAGCGGATATGTGTTGACTATAAACAACAGCAACCCCGAAAAAATTGCTGTAAAAATATTGATGACAGCTGATCTGGTAGGTACAAATGAGTTAAAACTGGTGGCCCAGAATAGTGGCAATGTATATTTTGTGACCAGGACCCCTACACAAAAACAGATCATTACGGCCAGCATCCCTAAAAAAGAACTCCCTTCCGGCATCGTGCAGTTTACCCTGTTTAATGGGGCCAATAACCCGGTATGCGAAAGACTTGCGTTTGTAAACAACATAGAAGACCGGATCAATGCTACCCTTCAAAATTTAAAACCAACTTATGCCAAAAGAGAAAAAGTAGCGCTGAACCTGCTGGGTAAATTTAGCGACAAACCCTTGCAGGGAAGTTTCTCTGTTGCCGTTACCAATACAGCCTCGGTAAAACCTGACCCTGAAAATGAGACCAACATCCTGAGCAGTTTACTACTTACTTCCGACCTGATCGGGTACATTGAAGATCCCAATTATTATTTCCTCAATAGTGACGAAAAAACCGCACAGGCCCTGGACAACCTAATGCTTACACAAGGCTGGCGAAGGATCCTGTGGAAAAATATCATCGCCAATACCCCACCCATCATCCGTTATCATCCCGAAAAATCACTGGCCATCAGTGGGGTCATTACCAGCTATGGGGGTAAGCCCATTCCAAACAGTAAGGTATCACTGTTCTCTTCTTCCGGAGGTTTTTTTGCCATCGATACTTTAACAGATGCCCAGGGTAGGTTCAACTTTGACAAGCTGATCTTTACCGACAGCACCAAGTTTATTGTACAGGCCCGGACTGCTAAAAACAAAAAGGATGTAGACATTAAGCTGGATATTCTTCCCGGACAGATCGTTACCAAAAATAAAAATACCGGCGATATTGAAGTAAATGTAAATGAGGCCCTGCAAGGCTACCTTCAAAAAAGTAACAGTTACTTTGATGAGCTTACCAAACGTGGGGTACTGGAACGAAGCATTATGCTCAATGAGGTCAATATTGTGGAAAAAAAGAACCCCGCACCAAATTCATCCAACCTGAACGGTTCGGGCAGGGCAGATTTTGTGTTCACTGCCAAAATGCTGGAGAACTGTGCCACACTTTCCCAGTGCCTGCAGGGACGTGTAGCCGGACTGATCTTTGAAATGGGCGTTCCTTACCTCACCAGAAGTGGGGGAAGGGCCCCGATGCAGATTATATTAGATGGCATGAATGTAGAGGCCGATTTCCTGGACAACATTGTGCCAAGTGATGTGGAAAGTGTAGAGGTTTTAAAATCGATTGGCAACACGGCCATATATGGCTCCCGCGGCGGCGGTGGTGTGCTCATCATCACTACCAAAAGAGGGGGAGGCTTCACCGGATCT
Organism: Pedobacter sp. AK017; assembly: GCF_014200825.1. Lineage (NCBI taxonomy): Bacteria > Pseudomonadati > Bacteroidota > Sphingobacteriia > Sphingobacteriales > Sphingobacteriaceae > Pedobacter > Pedobacter sp. AK017. Next base: position 36,239 of record NZ_JACHCW010000014.1, on the reverse strand, counting down.
ACCTTTACGCCCGGTATCATTACCTATTCACCCAGGGGTTATCACCTCATCAGGGAATTTTACTCTCCTAAATATGATGCAGCTACGCCCGACAACAGGCCCGACCTGAGGAGCACCGTATACTGGAACCCTCATGTGGTAACAGATGTTAACGGAAAAGCAACATTTAATTACTTCAATACAGACGAAGCCGGAACATACCGCGTTGTGATAGAGGGAATAGATATGATGGGACACCTGGCAAGGGCAGTGTATACCTACGAAGTAAAATAAACAAGCGCATGAACACCATAAAAGTTACGATAAAAGACCATTTAAGCATCATTACGTTAGACAGAGGTAAATCCAATGCCCTTAACCGGGAAATGATCACCGAACTGAGCGACATGCTGCACAATATAGCCGGAGACCCCAATATTGCAGGTGTAATCATCACCGGAAAAGAGAATTTCTTTTCTGCAGGCCTGGACCTGATTGAACTTTACAACTATAATGAAGCAGAGGCCGAATCTTTCTGGCACTTGTTTTTGAATTTCACTGCAGCCATTACGGCCTTTAAAAAACCTTTGGTAGCTGCAGTTAACGGCCATAGCCCTGCCGGTGGCTGTGTAATTGCCCTGGCTTGTGATTACAGGATCATGGCAGAGGGTAACTATATCATTGGCCTGAATGAAGTGCCTGTAGGCATTATTGTACCCAACAGCATTTTTAACCTGTACGCGTTCTGGCTGGGCCAGGCCAATGCGTCGCGGAGCTTACTGGAGGGGAAACTCTTTAGTCCGGATGAAGCTTTGCAGATTGGCCTGGTAGATGAGCTGGTCAATCCTGCCGGTATTTTAACCGCGGCAGAGCGGAAGATCAGGAAGTATATGGCCATGGAGCGCAATACCTGGGAACAGAGTAAGCTCAACATCAGACAGGGGCTAATTGCATCAACCGGTGCCGACCAGTCGGAAGCCCTGCAAAAGATGCTGAAGCAATGGTGGGCACCTACTACAAGAAATATCCTGAAAACAATTATTGATAACCTGCAAAAAAAATAAGCGCATGTTTAACGAACCGATGTTAAGAGATGATGCCTTAAAAGGTAAAACCATAGTGATCACGGGCGGCGGCACAGGCCTAGGCAGGGCCATGGGCACTTATTTCCTGAAACTGGGGGCCAACCTGGTCATCACCAGCCGCAAACAGGAAGTGCTGCAAAAAACAGCTGCAGAAATGGAACAGGAAACCGGGGGCAAAGTGCTGGCGGTAGCCTGTGATGTACGCGATTACGACCAGGTAGAAAACGTGCTGTCAGAAACACTTAAAACTTTTGGCAGTGTAAACAGCCTTTTAAATAATGCAGCCGGCAACTTCATTTCCCCTACAGAACGGCTATCGGCAAATGCCTTTTCCAGCATCATCGATATTGTACTTAAAGGTTCTGTAAACTGTACCCTTGCTTTTGGCAAACATTGGATAAAAGAGAAACAAGCCGCAAGTGTACTGAATATTGTAACCACTTATGCCTTTACCGGATCGGCTTACGTAGTGCCTTCGGCCTGTGCAAAAGGGGGCGTACTGGCCATGACCCGTTCGCTGGCTGTTGAATGGGGTAAATATGGCATCCGTACCAATGCCATAGCACCAGGCCCCTTCCCTACAAAAGGTGCCTGGGAGCGTTTACTGCCCGGCGATCTGGCCAAAAAGTTTGATTTCAAAAACCGGGTGCCCCTGAAACGGGTTGGTGAACACCAGGAACTGGCCAACCTTGCTGCCTTTCTGATCAGCGACTTTGCCGGCTATATCAATGGTGAAGTGATCAGCATAGACGGAGGCGAATGGCTGCAGGGCGCGGGTCAGTTTAATGGTCTGGAGGCAGTACCCAATGAAATGTGGGACGCTTTTGAACAAATGACACGATCGGCTAAAGGGAGCTGATCCTCACCACCTGATCAAAGCACTGGCCCAGGTAAAGCCAGAGCCAAATGCAGCCAGACAAACCAGGTCGCCATCTTTAATTTTTCCGGCTTCCCAGGCTTCACATAAAGCAATAGGAACCGATGCCGCAGTAGTATTGCCATACTTCTGGATGTTATTGAAAACCTTATCATCCGGCAGTCCCAATAGCTGCTGTACATATTGACTGATGCGTAAATTGGCCTGATGCGGCACCAGCAGGTCAATATCCCCCGCTGTTAAATGATTTGCAGTTAATGCTTCATTGATCACTTCCGGAAATTTGACCACGGCTTTTTTAAATACCGCCGGCCCGTCCATATAAGGCAGTGCGGCACCGCCTTCCAATTGTTCCCTGGTTAAAAAAAGTCCCCCAAGCTCCTGATCTGGATAACCGGGTTTATCCTTCAGCCATTTATTAGCGCTCGCCCCGGGATAAAACATGGCCAGCAGTTCTGCATCTTCACCATCACTATGCAAATGTGTACTCAAAATACCCTGTCCTTCTTCTTGTGTGGGCTGCAAAACCACTGCACCTGCGCCATCTCCAAATATCACTGACACATTACGACTGCGTGTTTCAAAATCCATCGCAAAAGAATGCTTTTCGCTGCCTACCACCAATATGTTTTTGTACATACCCGTTTTAATGAACTGATCGGCAACAGAAAGCGCATACAGAAAGCCCGAACACTGGTTCCGGATATCCAGCGCCCCAACTTCTTTCATTTTCATTTCCCGCTGCAGCAATACGCCGCATCCCGGAAAATAATAATCTGGAGTAAGCGTGGCAAACAGGATAAAATCGATATCCTGAGCTGTAATACCTGCCCTATCAATCGCAATTTTGGCGGCTTCCACACCCATGGTCGTGGTCGTCTCTTCCAGCCGGTCGGCAAACCTGCGTTCTTTGATTCCGGTACGTTCCTGTATCCATTCATCGCTGGTATCCATAAAACGCGATAGATCTTTATTGGTATAAACATTTTTGGGTACATAATAACCTATCCCCGCAATCTTTGAACGCTGCATAATCCTTAGCTTTACGAATAATTTTAAGCAAAAATAACTTTAACTGCAACATTATTTTGAAATTAGCTTATTTTTGCAGGATGTCGACAGAAACAAAAGAAGAAACATTTACGTTAGAAGAAATACTCACTTCGTTAAAAACCATTCATCGTTTAATCCTTTGGAATGATGACGTAAATACTTTTGATCATGTCATCCACTGTATGATGAAATACCTCGACTACTCTGAGCATCAGGCAGAAAAAATTGCCTGGGAAGTACACAACAAAGGAAAATGTGCGGTACTGGAAGGCTCCTTTACTGAAATGGAAGTTTACCGGAAAATATTACAGCAGGAAGGACTTACCGTAACGGTCGACTAACCTCGCGCGCATTTGGCAGTAACACAAGACAGAAAGACCTGTAATAAAATAGTTACGCCGCGTTTTTTAAACTTCGTAGTCGTTTATTTGTCCTACCTAAACACACAAACAAATAAACACCAATTAATGACCAATTACTTTTACAAAGTTCTGCTTTTAACGCTTGCCTTTTGTTCTGCCACCATAACCCTTAATGCCCAGTCTGCCAGTGATGGTAAAATAACCGCCAAAGTTGTGGACGCCCAAACCGGTGAAACCATCCCTTTTGCCTCGGCAATGATCATCAACCGTAAAACCAAAGCAGTAGTAAAGGGCATGCAGACCGATGCCAACGGGAACCTGAACATGACCGCACTGCCTAAAGGCGCTTTCACATTTAAGGTAAGCTATGTGGGTTATCAGACCATGGTAAGAGATTCTGTTGCCATAACCGACGCACACAGGGAAATTAACCTGGGCACCATAAAAATGAAAACGGCCAAAGGCACAGCACTAAAGGAAGTGGCCATTACAGCACAGAAAAGTACCATGCAGCTGGGTATTGATAAAAAGGTTTTTTCTGTTGACCAGAGCTTAGTAAGTGAGGGCGGGTCGGCTTCAGACCTATTGCAGAACGTACCTTCTGTTCAATCGGATATTGATGGAAATGTGAGCCTCAGGGGTTCAACGGGCGTTAAAGTTTTAATAGATGGCAAACCTTCCATGATTGCCGGTGGCAACGTTGCACAGATCCTGCAATCTATACCTGCCAGTTCCATTGAAAGTGTAGAGCTGATTACCAACCCTTCCGCAAAATACGATGCAGAAGGACAATCGGGCATCATCAATATCGTTTTAAAGAAAAATAAAAAGCTTGGACTAAACGGCTCTGTGGCACTCACTGCAGGCAACCGCGACAATTACAATGCAAATACCAGTCTCAGCTTTCAGAACAATAAGGTTAACATTTATGGCAACTACAGCTATCGTTACGGAAACCGCCTGGGTGGTGGCTACAGCAATATCCAGTATTTAAACCCAAGCTTTCCCACTGCTTTTGCCAATCAAAGTACCGATTCAAAATCATTGGATAAAGGCCATAATTTTAAGGCCGGGCTGGATTATTACCTTGCCCCAAAAAGTATCCTCAGCTTTACCGGCGGGTTTAACATCCGTGACAACGACAGGAATGAGTTTTTAAACATCGATAAATTAAACGCTTCAAAAAACCCGCTTGAACTGAGCAGAAGAAACAATTCCAATTCGGGATCAGGTGGGAGCTACGACCTTAGCCTGGATTTTGTTCAGAAATTTAAGAAACCCAAGGAAGAGCTTACCTTTAACTTCAGCTTTTCGGACGGGACCAACGACAATTACCAGAATTACCAGACCGATGTTTACAATATCAATGGTTCTGACGTCAATTTGCTGCCCGCTATCCAGATCAATGATGGAAAGGGGACAAACAGGAGTTATAACATCCAGACCGATTATACCCTACCTGTTGGTAAAGCAGGAAAAATTGAGGCCGGCTATCGCAGCCAGATCCGATATGCCGACAACAATACCTTTTCTACTAACTTTAACCACCTTAACGATGAATATGACATCAATTTTGCACTGACCAACGAATTTAACAGCAAAGACCAGGTGCATGCCCTGTATGTCAATTTCCAGAACCAGGTAAAAAACTTCGGCTACCAGATAGGTTTAAGGGGCGAAGATGCCACACTCGACACCCGTTTGGGCAGGTACGACAATGCAGGGAATTTGAGTTATGTTCCGGGAAAGGTAGCTTATAAAAGGCTGTACCCAAGTATTTTCCTTACTCAGAAATTCAATGCCGATCAGCAGCTCCAGCTCAGTTACAGCCGCAGGGTAAACAGGCCCCGGGGATGGGATACCAATCCTTTTCTGGATGTCTCAGACCCATTGATCTGGCGCCAGGGTAATCCCAACCTGAAACCTGAAGATGTACATGCTTATGAATTGAGCTACAGTAAATACTGGAAAAAGATCACCTTTATTTCTACTGCCTATATGCGCCAGACCAACGATGTAATCCAACGCATACGGACAGAGGCTGATGAAAACGGGATTACCATCGTCACCCCCCGGAACTTAACCCGGGAATTGTCGAGCGGCCTGGAACTTATTGCCAGGGTTGATGCTGCCAAAGCCTGGAACTTTACCGGAAACGTAAATCTATACCAGCGCAAGCTTGATGGCGTACCCCAGTTTGGGATTGTAGACAACTCTGGTTTTAGCTGGAATGCCAACCTGACCAATAATTTTATCCTTCCATACAACATCACCATGCAGGTAAAAGGCGATTATCGTTCAAGGGAGATCATGGCCCAGGGCAGAAGAAATGCCATGTATGCAGTAGATGCAGGAGCACGGTACGACTTTAAAAACAAAAAATCCTCTTTAAGCCTGAATGTGAGGGACGTATTTAACACCCGCCGGTGGAGCATGACCACAGGTGCCAACAATGCCATTACCGATTTCAGGCGCTACATGCAGGGCACTATGGCCAGTTTAACTTATGCTTACCGTTTTGGTAAAAATGATTTTAACTTTAAAAAGACCAAAAAATCTGACCAGCAGGAAATGCGTTCGGATGAAGAGTCCTTTTAACCACCAATAGCCAGACCAGACATTGAAAAAATACGCATTTTTAATTTTCAGCCTCCTTCTCGGCCTTGTTTCTCTGAATGGATATGCCTTTACCGAAAAGGGGGTAATTACCGGAAAGGTGGTGGAAGAAGTGGGTGGTCTGCCCATACCTTCGGCCGTAATAGCCGTTTATGAAACCGGTTCTGAACACCCTTTGGTAACCACCGCAACAGACGAAAATGGTATTTTTAAATTTAATGCCCTAAAATACGGTACCTATAAGGTAAAGGTAAGCTTTGTTGGCTTCGCCAGCCTAACCGTAAACGAGGTTATCCTTACCGAAAAAGATTTTGAACGTAACCTGGGCACCTTAAAACTGGGCAGCGACCAGAACAACTTAAGCGAGGTTACCATTACCGCCGAAAAGCCGGTGATAGAGTTTTCGGCAGATCAGATCACCTATAACGTAGATAAATCTATCCTCGCCGAAGGAAGCACCGCTACCGATATCCTCAAAAATGTCCCTATGGTGCAGGTCGATATTGACGGCAATGCCAGCATTTCCGGAAAACGCGCTACCCGCATCTTCATCGATGGCAAACCTTCGGATTACATGACTTCCAATATTGCCGACCTGTTAAACGTGCTGCCTTCTGATGCGATTGAAAAAATAGAAGTCATGACCAACCCACCGGCCAGGTACTCAGGCGATGGGGAAGGCATCATCAATATTGTGATGAAAAAGGGTTTTGCCATTGGTTTTAATGGCAATGCCGGTATAACAGCTGGCCTGCAAGGCAATACCAATATGAACTCGAACGCTTCCTACCGCAGTAAAAACTATTCTTTAAGCGGAGGTGCGGCCTACAGAAGCAATATAGGCCGAAGCAGTTCGCACAGCTACCGCGAAAACTTTGACCTGGTTAAAGACACTACTTTTTATTACGACAATTATAGCAATAGCAAAAGTAACAGCAATGGCGGTAATTTCAGGGCGGCACTCGACTGGGACATTAGTCCGCAGCAAAACCTTCGTGTAAATACCAATTTCAATACCAACAGCAGCAGCAGCAGGGCCGGTACAGATTTCAATTTTTTAAGTGAAGAACTCGACCTGAGACGTGTACGTAACCAGCTAAGTACAGGTGACGGAACCAGTCATAATTTTGTTTTTAATGCCGATTATAGCCTCAAAGCAACAGAAAGTGGTGAAAAGCTGACCCTGGGCTTAACCTTTAACAACAATGATAACGACAACCTGCGTTTGCTGGACCAGCATTACACCCTGCCCGTAACCGCCAAGCCTTCGCTACGCGAAAATACCACTGGTATCGGCAATAATGGCCTTACCATTAACCTCGATTACGACCGCCCTGTTTTTAAAAAACGTGATCAGCTGGAAGCCGGGATCATGTACAGTTACAGGAAAAACAACAACGACATGCTGGTCCGGGATTTTGATTTTAATGCGCAGCAATATGTGGTTGCCGAGAAGCTGACCAATGAGTTTTTATACAATGAAGGTATTCTTGCCGGATACGCCTCATACAATTACAGGGGAAAGGGTATTGGCGTTAAAACAGGTCTGAGAGCCGAACTAACAGATGTCAACTTCGATCTTTCTACCGGCAGCAGCTACCACATCAATCCTTACCTTAGCCTGTTCCCAACCATTTCTGTTAACCATTTTTTTAAAAAAAGATACAATATCGGGGCTACTTACAGCGTCAGGATCAACCGGCCTAGAGAGAATACCTTAAACCCGCAGATCAACGACAACGACACCTTAAATGTCTCTTATGGCAACCCTGATCTTATCCCTGCTTATACCCACCAGATGGACATCAGCTTTGGGGCTTTTGGCGAAAAATGGTCATTTACCCCCCGCCTGTCTTATTCTACCAGCAACGGCGTCATCGAACGTTACCGCGCAGTAAGTGTTGTAAATGGGGTAGCCAAATCAGAAACCACCTTTTACAACGTAGGCTCCAATAACATTTTCGGCCTATTCCTGATCGGAAACTACCGGCCAAACAAAAAACTCTCGGCCAATGCCAATTTAACACTTACACAAAGCAGTTATACCTCCACTTTAAATTCGGCCTTAAACCGGAAGGGTTTAAGTGTACGCAGTGCTGTAGGCTTGTCTATGCAACTGCCCCTAAAAACCGCTTTCGAAGCCAATGTAAACTATGCCAACAATGTAAACGCCCAGGGTCGGGCCAAAGGTTCGGTAAGCTCTGCCATGGCTGCCCGAAAAACGTTCCTTAAAAACAGGCTCAGCACCCGCATCAGCCTTAGCGATCCTTTTGGAAAACGTAACTACACCTTATTTAGTGAAGGCAGTAATTTCAGGTTACAAAGCTTTTCCGAAAGCAATACCAGCAACGTTACCATCAGTCTGAATTACCGCTTTACAAAAATTAAAAAAGTGCCTACTCCGCCTAAAGCAGATTAGGCCACTAAAATCAGAATTTTGTATATTGCAGCCATGGAAAACAGCAATCCCTGGGTAACGATAGACAGCCACAAGATTTACGAGAACAACTGGATCGGCTTAACAGAGCACAACGTGATCAACCCTTCAGGCGGCAAAGGCATATATGGCGAGGTCCATTTTAAAAATTATGCCATCGGTATTATGGTGCTCGATGAAGACCACAATACCTGGCTGGTAGGCCAGTACCGTTTTCCACTGAAAGCTTACAGCTGGGAAATCCCAGAAGGTGGGGGACCACTGGAATCAGATCCGCTGGAAAGTGCACAGCGCGAACTGATAGAGGAAACCGGCCTGCGGGCCAGCGATTGGATAGAGGTCCAGCGCATGCACCTCTCCAATTCTGTAAGCAATGAACTTGCCATTATTTACATAGCAAGGGGCCTAAGTCAGGGCGAGTCGGCCCCAGAAGAGACTGAACAGCTGAGCATCCGCAAACTCCCTTTTGATGAGGCTTACCAAATGGTGCTAAGCGGAGAAATTACCGACAGTATCAGTGTAGCCGCTATTTTAAAAACTAAAATATTGATTCAGGAAGGTCATTTATAATTATGAATAAGTTTTTAGGCTATATTTTCAGCCCGCTGTTTTATATCTTTTTTGGACTGGTGCTGGTCATCTTTCATCCCATACAATGGATCTGTTACCGTTTTTTTGGGTATAGGGCACACAAGGCGGCAGTAGACCTGCTTAACTTTTTTCTTACCTACAGCGATCTGCTGCTGGGTTCATCAATTACCTTCCTAAACCAACAGCAGCTGCCCACAGATCAGCCCATTATCTTTGTAGCCAACCATCAGAGCATGTACGACATCCCCGGGCTCATCTGGTTCCTCAGGAAATACCATGTCAAGTTCATCTCAAAAATTGAACTTACGAAGGGTATCCCCTCCATTTCTTACAACCTGAAATATGGTGGCGGGGCCAATATCGACCGTAAAGACAGTAAACAGGCTGTTTCGGAACTGATCAAACTTGGCCGCAGGATGAAAGAACATAACTGGTCGGCCATGATCTTTGCCGAGGGTACCCGCGCAAAAGACGGACAAATGAAAAACTTTCAGGTTGGCGGCATTGCCACACTCTTAAAAGTTGTGCCCCATGCAATCATCGTACCTGTTGCCATCGAAAACTCCTGGAAACTGGTACAATATGGCGCCTATCCCCTAAGCTTTGGCGAGAAACTACGATGGACGGTATTGAAACCGCTGGACATCACCGATAAAAATCCTGAAGAAATTGTGCTGGAAGCTGAAAACGCGATCAGATCAAATCTGAACCAGTTAAAACCTGCTGAATAGCTACTTAGATATTTTTATTGTCGATGTGCCGGAAAAACTCATCCCTGTAGGTATCCCCGATAGGAATTACCTTTTCACCTATAGAAATCCTGCTGCGTTCAATGCTCTCAATTTTATCCAGGGCAATGATATACGATTTATGCACCCTGATAAATTGGCCCTTAGGCAGGGTCTCGTCCATCTTTTTCATGTTCTGTAAAGTGATTACGCGCTCCGTCTTGGTAAAAATAGAAATGTAATCTTTCAACCCTTCTATGTACAGGATATTGTCCAGCTCAATCTTTTGGATTTTATGCTCCGTTTTTACAAAAATAAAATCCTGTATGGGATTGGCAGGGGCCACTGCTGTTGCAGGTGTTAAAAGTGGCTGAATAGTGTTTTCAGCTGGTTGTCCTACCTTCAGCTGGTTGTGCACTTTCTCTACCGCCTTATAAAAACGGTCGAATGCAATGGGCTTCAACAGGTAATCAGAAACATTCAGGTCGTAGCTTTCCAGGGCATACTGGGAATAAGCCGTTGTAAAAATATAATTGGACTTGCCATTTGCGATCTTCAAAAACTGGATCCCTGTCAGCTCCGGCATCTGTATATCCAGAAACACCAGGTCAACCCCACCTGCCTGCACCATCTGTAAGGCCTCTATCGCATTTTCCGTGCGTTTGATCAGCTCCAGAAAAGGCACTTTAGAAACGTAGTCTTCTATAATGTCTAATGCCAAAGGCTCGTCATCAACTGCAATACACTTTAACTTTGTCATATATCTAACATTAATTCACTGGTATAATGAGTAGCCGAATTTACGATATTTAATTTATATCGTTCAGGATAGAGCAACTGTAACCGTCGCTCAACATTGTTCAGGCCAACCCCACCCATCTGGTCTTTGTTGTGTTTGTTCTTTTTATTGGTAATGCTGAAATGCAATATTTTCTGATTGGCGATAATATTGATGCGGATGGGATCGCTGGGGTCGTTGGCAACCCCATGTTTAAATGCATTCTCCACAAAAGAGATCAGGATGAGGGGCACCACCGGCTGGTCATCAATCTCACCGTTTATGGTAAACTCTACCGCGGCACCATCTTTAAACCTCAGTTTCTGCAGTTCAATAAAACTTTGCACATAAGCAATTTCCTTACTTAAGGATACCCAGCTGTCATTACTCTCATAGATCATGTAGCGCATGATCTCCGAAAGTTTCAATATTGCATCTGCTGTTTTATCCGATTTCTGATAAGCCAGCGAATAAATGTTGTTTAAAGAGTTGAACAGAAAGTGCGGGTTCAACTGCGACTTCAAAAACTGCAGTTCCATATCCCGTTTTTCGCTAAGCAGGTCGCGCTGCACCCGTTCGCTCCCAAACCAGTCGACCGCAAACTTCAGTAAAGCACTCACCACCACAAAAAAGCCGGATACAAAAATAGCGAACACGACATACTTCGTGATCTCGTAGTATTCGATCTTACCCGAATCCTGGCTAAAATAGGTTAAAAAGAAATCACTGTTTAAACTGGCCACCACCGTTTTGATGATCACCATTACCGCAATCAGCAAAAAGATAGAAAGGATATACAGGCCATACTTCTTTTTCTGTTCAACAAGAATGGGGATAAGCAGTGTATAGTTGATGTAAAATATAGAAAGGTTGATAATGGCAAAATACCCCAGTTTAACCGCAACTTCATACCTCGACGGTGTTTGGTGACCGCTAAAAGTATCCCAAAGCAATATGGATAGTATAATTAACCAGAAAAAAAGATGTACAACTAAGGGGCCCCTGCTTTTCATTTAATACGCGCTTTTCTATTTCATTTTAACCTTCCACCGTCCAAACCCGGCTTTCAAATTACATCAATCTAATTGTTTTAAAACATTCGCTTTCGACCAACGGGCATTTTTCTTCTACCAACTGGCCAAACAAGCCAATCATCCACAAAACTATTCATTTTAACCGTTTATCTAAGATAAAATACAATTGGTCTAAAACATTTTAACAGCATTTTAAAAATCATTCTATTTGTTTCATCATTACAAACAGCCATTAAAGCCGGCTTAAAACAAAGGCTTAAAGAATAAATATACAACTATGAAAAAGTTAGCAAATACATCGCCATTCTTACTCCTGCTTGTGCCGGTCTTTATCATGATGTTACTGACATTTGCCGCAGGCAGTACAGAAAGCCAGCATGAAGACCTGGCAGCTAAGGCGCCGGCTATAAAAGGTGCATTTATTAAAATATTGAACCCTTTCTCTAAATAAGAAAAAGTATACCTTCACGCTCCACTTGTTTGCCTGTTCAAAGCAAACCCCAAAAATCGCAATTTAGTTTAGTTAATAATAAAATCTGGCGGCGGATGCCGCCATTTTTTATGCCCTTAAATTTCTCTGGCAGATCTGCGCGGTTAAAGCAGCGCCCAATTCTTTTTTTGTAAAAAATTTTGAAAACTAAAATATTAGTTATACGTTTATACTAAATCCTTAGTTATACGGGAAATTACGCGTTACCCGGAACAACTAATGGTTACAAACGTGTAAACAAAACTTAATATGGAAATCAAGGACCTCACCAAAGCCGAAGAACAGCTCATGCAGATCATCTGGCAAATAGAAAAAGGCTTCGTTAAAGATGTAATGGATTATTTACCCGAACCAAAACCTGCCTATAACACCGTATCTACCATTATCCGGATCCTGGAAACCAAAGGTTTCATCGGGCATGAAGCCTTCGGCAAGTCGCACCAGTATTACCCCCTCATCAGCAGAGAAGATTACAAACGCCACGCTACTGAAAAGCTGCTCGATAATTATTTCGAAAATTCTGTAGAAAGCATGTTCTCCTTCTTTGTAAAAGAAGAAAAGCTCGACCTGAGCGATGTGGACGAGATCCTTAAAATGATCAATAAAATTAAAAACAGACCACGATGAGCACAGCACATTACATCCTGCAGGTCAACATCTACTTAATTGTATTTTATGGCTGCTATAAGGTTTTGTTAGACAGAGAAACTTATTTCCTGCTCAACAGGATTTACCTGCTCGCTGCCGGTTTGCTTTCCCTGGCCATTCCCTTTTTAAGGTTCGAATGGTTTGCCACGCAGCCTGTTGCCCAACCGCTCTACGTTGGGGTAGACCAGCTGAACAGTCTGATGACCCAGGTAATTGTGGCGCCCCAAAAGCCTGAAAGCTATAGCCCCGGCAACCTTATCGTGATCCTTTACCTGGCAGGCATCCTGTTTTTTACGGGTAAACTGATCTGGCAATTGCTTACCGTAGGGAAACTTCTGAAAAAAACAGGCCCGGGTACAGCATTTTCTTTTTTTGGCCAGAAAAGGATCGATAACAATTTGCCCCAGCTGCAAACCATCCACAAACACGAAGAAGTACATATCCGCCAGCTGCACAGTGCCGATGTATTGTTTTTCGAGCTGCTGGGCATATTTACCTGGTTCAATCCGGTCGTCTATTTTTACAAACGTTCCTTAAAGAATATCCACGAGTACCTGGCCGATGAAGCAGCAGCTACCTTTCAGGGCGATAAAAAAGCTTATGCCCTGTTATTGCTCAGCAGTGCCTTCGGCGTACCTGCCAGCAAACTAACCAATAGTTTTTTTAGTAAATCATTGATCAAAAAGAGAATATTTATGCTCCATAAACAAAGATCCAGAAAAACAGCCATTTTAAAATATGGTATGTTTGTACCGCTTCTAGCCCTCGCACTCATCATGTCGTCGGCCACCATCCGCAACAATGTCCAGATCCAGCAAATTGCAAACGAGATCCCCCTAAACAATCCGGTTGAGGTGGTTAAAGAAGTGGTAACCCCCGTACTGCAACAGGCTGTAACTGAAAGGGTGAAAACCGCTAAAAAAACACCTCAGGAAATTGCCCTTGTGCCAGCTGCCGAAAAACCTGTGCAAACAGCAGCGGCGCCCGACTGGAACAATTTTTACAAGTTCATTAAAACAATTATACGCTATCCCTCAATTGCCCAGCAACAAAAAATACAGGGCAGCACCATCATTAAATTTACCATAGCAGATGGCCAGCTCGAAAATATAGGTATCGCAGCAAAATTAGGCGGAGGCTGTGATCTCGAGGCCATGAGAACCATCACCGCGTTTCCGATGTATAAAAGCACAATGGATGGAAATTACAGTATAAAGATCAAGTATATCCTCAGTGATACCAATACCCCTAAAATAAATGAAAATACAGCAGCTCCAAAGGACTATACCCCATTAAATGACATCATGGTGGTAGCTTATGGCGGTTCTGAAACAGAGAATGAAGACAAGGTCTATGATTTCGTGTCCATCGACAAACAACCGGGATTCGAGGGTGGTATGCAGAATTTCTATGCCTACCTTAAAAAAGCGATCCGCTATCCTGCAGAAGCACAAAAGAACAACATTCAGGGCAAAGTGTTTTTATCCTTTATTGTAGAAAGGGATGGCACCCTAAGTGACTTTAAAGTGGAAAGAAAACTGGGAAGCGGCACAGATGAAGAAGCCATAAGGGTATTGAAAGAATCGCCGAAATGGACACCAGGGATGAAGAACGGCAAAGCAGTACGTGTTAAATACAATATCCCCATCAGCTTCACGCTAAACAATGGAGCTACCCAGGTCCCGGCAGTCAATTTAATCGGGAACAATAGCGGCATTATCTTCAAAGATGCCAATGGCGGCCAGATGAAATTTGGTGACAATGCCGCAAATTCACCACTTGTTGTAATAGATGGTAAAATACAGGACAAATCAGATCTTTCTTACATGAATCCAGATGATATTGAATCCATCAGTGTTTTTAAAGATGCAAAAGGAACAGCACTATATGGTGCCAGAGCTGCAAACGGTGTCATTAGCATTACCACAAAAGCAGGCAAAGCCACCAAAACCCCTGCAACGAATAAAAAGACAGGCGAATAAAAAGCGCGCTATTACACAAAGAAACCCGGCCATAATGTGGCCGGGTTTCTTTGTGTAATACCTTGTCTCGTTGTATAAAACTATTAAATATCTTCCTCAGATACAAATTTTGCCGAATAAAAATCTCTATTCATACGCGCAATGTTCTCTAAAGATATGCCTTTAGGACATTCTGCCTCACAAGCTCCTGTATTGGTACAGTTACCAAAACCTTCGGCATCCATCTGCGCAACCATACTTTGTACCCTGCGGTAACGTTCCGGTTGTCCCTGAGGCAATTGTGCCAGCTGAGAAACCTTTGCAGAAACAAACAACATGGCCGAAGCATTTTTGCAGGTCGCCACACAGGCACCACAGCCAATGCAGGCCGCAGCCTCAAAAGCAGCATCAGCCTGAATTTTAGGGATTGGCAGGTTATTCGCATCCTGTGCATTACCGGTATTTACCGAGATGAAACCACCTGCAGCAATTACCCTGTCAAATGCCGTTCTGTCTACCGTTAAGTCTTTGATTACCGGGAAAGCCTTCGCCCTCCATGGCTCAACCACAATTGTATCGCCATCCTTAAACGAACGCATGTGCAACTGGCAGGTTGTTACCAGGTCCTTTGGTCCATGCGGCCTGCCGTTAATGAACATCGAACACATTCCGCAGATACCTTCACGGCAATCGTGATCAAATACAATAGGCTCCTCGCCTTTATTGATCAGCTGCTCGTTCAGCACATCGAACATCTCTAAAAAAGACATATCAGGCGAAATATCAGACACCTTATAATCCACCAAAGCACCTTTGGTCTTGTTATTTTTCTGACGCCAAACTTTCAGCGTTAAGTTCATATTTCCTGTACTCATGATATTGTACTATTTATAACTTCTTTGTGCTACTTTAATATTTTCAAACTTCAACTCTTCTTTATGCAGTTCAAAGTTTACTCCTTCCTTAAATTCCCAGGCGGCAACGTAAGCATAATGCTCATCGTCACGCAGTGCCTCGCCTTCTTCCGTTTGATATTCTTCGCGGAAATGGCCGCCGCAGCTTTCGTTGCGGTTTAATGCATCTATGCACATCAACTCACCCAGTTCTATAAAATCGGCTACACGGCCTGCCTTTTCCAGTTCCGTATTCAGCTCATCAACCGATCCCGGCACGCGAACATCTCTCCAGAACTCGGCACGCAATGCCCTGATCTCTTCAATCGCTTCCTTCAATCCCTTTTCGTTACGGGCCATACCGCATTTTTCCCACATGATGTGACCCAGGCGTTTATGGAAATGATCTACCGATTTTGTTCCTTTGATGTTGATCAGCGTATCCAGAATACCTTTTGCCCTTGCCTCGGCTTCGACAAAAGCCGGGTGATCTGTAGGAATGGCCTTCACAGAGATCTCTTTCGATAAATATGCCCCAATGGTATAAGGCAATACAAAATAACCATCTGCCAGTCCCTGCATCAATGCCGAGGCCCCCAAGCGGTTGGCACCATGGTCAGAGAAATTAGCCTCACCTGTGCAATACAGCCCCGGTACATTGGTCATCAGGTTATAATCTACCCAAAGTCCGCCCATGGTATAATGCACTGCAGGATAGATCCGCATCGGTGTTTCGTAAGGATTTTCGCCTGTGATCTGTGCATACATATCAAACAGGTTACCATATTTTGCCTTGATCACCTCAGTACCCAGACGCATACAGGTTTCCTTATCAGGATTGTGGTTTCCGGCCTTAGCAGCCTCAATACGACCATAACGTTCTGTATTGGCTTTAAAATCGAGGTATACAGCCAGTTTAGACGCGCCCACACCATAACCCGCATCGCAGCGTTCTTTTGCCGCTCTTGAAGCTACATCGCGCGGTACCAGGTTACCAAAAGCAGGGTATCTGCGCTCCAGGTAATAATCCCTTTCATCTTCAGGGATTTCAGAAGCCTTGCGCAGATCATCTTTTTTCTTCGGCACCCAAATCCTGCCATCATTCCGCAGTGATTCAGACATCAGCGTAAGCTTACTCTGATGGTCGCCCGAAACCGGGATACAGGTAGGGTGGATTTGTGTGTAGCAGGGATTGGCAAAATAAGCCCCCTGTTTATGTGCTTTCCAGGCTGCGGTTACATTACTGCCCATAGCATTTGTAGACAGGTAAAAAACGTTTCCGTAACCACCCGTTCCCAATACTACAGCGTGGCCGAAATGACGCTCAATTTCACCTGTGATCAGGTTCCTGGCAATGATACCACGTGCTTTACCATCAATTTTTACTACTTCCAGCATTTCATGACGGGTAAACATTTCTACCTTACCCATACCGATCTGGCGCTCCAAAGCAGAATATGCACCCAACAGCAATTGCTGACCGGTTTGTCCGGCTGCATAAAATGTTCTTTGCACCTGTGTACCCCCAAAAGAGCGGTTGTCCAGCAAACCACCGTACTCCCTGGCCAACGGAACACCTTGTGCCACACACTGATCTATAATGTTTGCACTTACTTCTGCCAAACGGTGTACGTTGGCTTCGCGTGCACGGTAATCGCCGCCTTTAATGGTATCATAAAACAAACGGTATACACTGTCGCCGTCGTTCTGGTAGTTCTTTGCTGCATTGATACCACCCTGTGCTGCAATGGAATGTGCTCTGCGTGGTGAATCCTGGAAGCAGAAACACTTCACTTTATAACCCATTTCAGCCAGTGTTGCCGCTGCCGAAGCACCTGCTAAACCTGAGCCAACAATGATCACCTCTATCGTTCTTTTATTTGACGGGTTAACCAAAGGCACAGAAGACTTATACTTAGTCCACTTTGTGGTTAATTCTCCCTCTGGTATGTTTGAATTCAAATCTGACATGTCTTTTATGCTAAAATTATTTAATAAGGCCCAGGTACATTGCTACCGGCATGGCAGCAAAAAGCAGGGAAATGATAATCGAATACCAAACACCCAATGATTTGATAATTGGGGTATACTTCTTATGGTTCCATCCCAGTGTCTGGAAAGCCGAAGCAAAACCATGTAACAAGTGGTAAGCCAGTGAAACCATAGCCAGTACATAAAGCAGCACCAACAATGGGTTTTTAAAGGTCTCTACCATTACTGCGAACAGATCATGGTTACCATTTGCATCTACAGTTGGGATGCCTGTAAAACGGGACATCACCCAAAACTTAGAAATGTGGACGATCAGGAAGATCAGCAATAAAGTACCCAGTAAACCCATAGAACGGGAATACCACTTGCTGTTTGCTGCACCATTGTTTACCGCATACTTAACCGGCCTTGCGGCCTGGTTTTGAAAAGTAAGTCTGAATCCCTGGAAAATGTGCGCCAGCAAACCGGCAAACAACACCACTTCCATCGACCGGATTAACCAGTTCGTGCCCATAAAATGTGCACCCATATTAAAGGTTAAGCCACCATCATTAACAAAAATCAGCGAATTGAGAAAACAATGCACTAAAAGAAATGAAATGAGAAACAGGCCCGTTATGCCCATTATTAATTTTTTTCCTATTGATGAGGAAAAAGCGTTTCCGAAACTTGCCATTAGATTGTTTATTTTATTTCTGTTATGTGCAAAAGTATTTAATAAAAGAATTAATCGGTTAATTCCAAGCACAAATCAGCTATTTAGAAACATTCTAACTTTACAATTCAATGATAATTGAAAATCAGGCAAATCTCCTGTTGTCTTTTGAGCTGCCTAAACCTTCCTGAAGTAAGACACCATTATAAAATTGTCTTGCTTTCCTCTTGCTATTGTCTTGCTATTCTCTTGCTCGGGCAGGAAAAACTACAGAAAAAGTCTGGATAATGGCAACTGTCATACAGCTAAATACAAAAAAGAGCTGCACCGTTATGTACGATGCAGCTCTTCAAAAAAATGAATTTAAATTATCTTCCGTTCGTCAGTGAATAGGTAAACCTACCCTGAGGACCAACCCCTGAAATGGTAGTCATACCGTTTCTTGATCTTGGCAGGGCGCTTTCTACATCTTTGGCACTGTTTACCGGTGTACCGTTCACAGCGGTGATCAGTACGCCTTTAGGGATTTCCCATGAATCGAACAGTTTACCTGCTTCGATATCGCTCACTACAACTCCATTTTTTACCCCATAACGTGCTTTAAGTTGTGCAGAGGCAGGTTCAAAAGAAGCCCCTAACTTACTCAGGCTTGTACCGGTTGATTTTTCAGCCAGTTTTGAAGTATTCAGGCCTACACTGTTATCACCTTTTAAAGTAACCTTAACATCTTTTAGGGCACCGTCTCTTAACAAGGTCAACTGAACTTTATCGCCAGGACTCAAACGGCCTATTCTTTCCTGAAGGTCCGGAGAGTCAAAAACTTCCACGCCCTCAACTTTTTTAATGATGTCTCCTTTTTTAATCCCCGCAGCAGCACCACCACCATTTGGCAGGACTTCACTTACATAAAGTCCATTGATATCGTTCACTTTCAGTTTGTCGGCATTGTCTGCATCAAGTGGAACAAAAGAAACACCTATATAACCACGTTTCACGCTACCATATTTTCTAAAATCATCAAGGATCTTTTTAGCCAGGTTAATTGGAATAGCGAAGCCATATCCTTCATTGGTACCTGTTTGCGAAGCAATTGCTGCATTGATCCCGATCAGCTCTCCGTTGGTATTTACCAAAGCACCACCACTGTTTCCAGGGTTAATGGCCGCATCGGTCTGGATATAAGATTCTATACTGGTATTTGCCCTTTCCGGTGCTTTACCGGTTCTGCGGTATTCTTCATACTCTTCTTCTGTCAGGCCTTGTTGTTGTCTGCCCAAAATGCCAATACTTCTTGCTTTTGCACTTACAATACCTGCAGTGACTGTAGTTTGCAGATCAAGCGGGAAACCTACTGCAAGTACCCATTCACCGATCTGAACATTATCAGAGTTACCCATTTTTACTACCGGCAGGTCATTGGCCTCAACTTTAATCAGGGCAAGGTCCGTATTCGGGTCTTTACCGATCACTTTGGCACTTACTTTCCGTTTGTTGGACAAGATCACTTCAATTTTATCTGCATTGTCTACCACGTGGTTGTTGGTTACAATATAACCATCAGGGGTTAAAATAACTCCCGAACCAGAAGCTGCCCTTGGCATACGCTGCATCCGGCGGCCACCGCCACCACCAAACAGATCGTCAAACATATCAAAAGGAGAAGAGGAACGTGCCTGCCCTTCGGAAGAATTACTACCGTACGAAGTTTTAATGTGAACTACCGCCGGAGAAACTGTTGCTGCAGCTTCTACAAAATCAACAGCACCTGCTGAAGAAATTTTGGGGTTATTTGCAAAAAGCACCTTTTGCTGGTCCGCAAAAGATAACATCTCACTATTTTTGGTCTCTAATAATTTATAGCTACCAATTGCAGCCGCACCACCTATAAATGCAGCCAACGCTATTAATCCTATCCTTTTCATTTATATATCAGTTTAAATTTATCTGTTAAAAAATCGTTAATATTCTTTTTTCAATGATTTATTCAAATTTAATACCATATCACCGATATTTGCATCTGCAAACAGTCATGAATACTGTTAAAAAATGTTAAATACCAGTATATCACTCCAATGAACATCCATTTCTTCAAATACCAGGGCGCAGGAAACGATTTTATTCTGATTGACCACAGTGCAAGTCCAGTCAAAGATATTGATTATGAATGGGTTAAAAAAATATGCGACAGACGTTTTGGTGTCGGCGGAGACGGGCTGATGTTTCTGACCAGCCATCCTGATTATGATTTTGAGATGCTTTATTTTAACTCAGACGGCAGGCCAGGCAGCATGTGTGGCAACGGGGGCAGGTGCATTGTAGCTTTTGCCAAACACCTGGGTATCATTGACAAAGAAACTAACTTTTTGGCAGTAGATGGCCCGCACTATGCCAAAATTTCAGCTGAAGGCAACTGGGTAGAGCTGCAGATGATAGATATTGACACCATCAGCAGGGATGGAGAAGCTTATGTGCTGAACACCGGATCGCCACATTATGTTGCCCGCATGGAAAACCTGGCCACTTATGATGTTTACCATGAAGGCAAGGCTATACGCAACAATGAGACCTATAAAAAAGAGGGCATCAATGTAAACTTTGTAGAAGACAAAGGCGACCATTTGTTTGTACGCACCTTTGAACGTGGTGTAGAGGATGAAACCTATGCCTGCGGTACAGGAGTTACAGCAGTAGCTTTATCTATGGCCCTGCACAAACAGCAGAGCGGGCACCTCAAAACACCTGTTAAGGTGCTGGGCGGCGATTTAAGTGTAGAATTTGATCACAATGGCCGGCAGTTTACAAATGTGTTTTTATGTGGCCCTGCCGAAAAAGTGTTTGAAGGCGAGCTGAACTGGTAAGACCTTTTAAGGCAGTCCCGCTATTCCCTTTCAGCCAGGTGCGCAGCAATCCCGATCTTGATCTCGCCAAAAGAATAATCCCTGCCCAGCAGCTCCCTAATCGGGTTCATCTGTATGGTTTGCAGTTTTTTTATTGCGGCGAGGATCTCTTCCAACTTTCTGGCCCCTATAATTTCTTTTGCCGATATTTCCTGTTTAGCTACATAATGGGCCAGGTGGCCCTCTATGGTACCGGCAACCATTTTGCGTTCTTCGGCAATTTCGGCAATGGTCTTTCCCTCCTTTAGCAGCGCGAGCGACAGTTCTTTGGTATCTGTTTTGGGCTCTTTTTCCTTTTTAGGGGCTTTCGATTTGGCGGCCGATTTAGCCTTTGTTTTTTTATCGGTAAAGTCCAGCTTGCCGGGCATAGCAAAAACCGTTTCCATCTGGGCTGCTCTTTCAGCCTGACTCAGCAGGGCATTTACATCCTGTTTCGTAAATTCTTTACCGCTAATGGTGGCGTTCAATAGAGCGGTAGCTTTACGGATCTTTTTGAGCTGTTCGTAAAACAGGGCTTCCATTTCAAGCAGTTCAGTTAAATAAGCCACCACCTGCTTGTCCTGTTTTACCAGTTCCATGCGTTCAAATATTCTTTTTGAAAACGCCGCAAGCAGGGGTTTAAAATAATTTTCGGCAGCGGTAGTCCTTTCCAGCAGGGTTTGTAGCCCCCTTTCCGATTTATCCTGGTACAGCCTTTGGATCTGTGCCAAAAACTTACTGGAATGTACCTTTACTTCAGACAGGTCCTTTAGCAATTGTGCAGCCCATTTTACATGCTTTTGCTTGGCCGATTTGTTGATGTCTTTGGTATAGGAATGTACATGCTCATATACATAATTATCCAGAGGAGTCAGGTCAAAGCAAGACAGCAGATATGATCTTAAAAAGTTTTCACTTTCCTGTACAATCTGGTTTTCCAGTACCGAATGCTCCTGTTTATGCCTGGAGAAAAAAGAAACATTCTGGTCCTGCCGGATGCCTGAACCCGAGATCTGGGAAGTGAGCACCAGCCCGTTCAGCGAACGTAACCGCGACAGGGCCACATAGATCTGACCAGGTGCAAAGGCATTGCCTATGTCGATAATGGCCTTGTCGAAAGTAAGGCCCTGACTTTTGTGCACCGTAATTGCCCAGGCCAGTTTAAGCGGATATTGGGTAAAGGTACCGATCAATTCTTCTTTGATCTCGCCGCTCACCTTATCAGTAGTATACCTGATGTTCTCCCATTTATATTTTTCAACTACAATCTTTTCGTTGTTACCTTCCGTCTGCACCTCAATCCTGTCAGGCGTCAGGGAAATTACCGTAGCTATCTTACCGTTAAAAAAACGCTGCTCACCTGTAGGGTCGTTTTTGATGAACATCACCTGTGCACCCTTTTTTAGTTCCAGGATATGCTCTGCGGGGTAAGCATATTCGCTAAATTCATCATCAACCCTGGCCATATAAAGATAGGACGGACTATCCAGTTCTTCCAGGCTTTGTTTATTTAAGGTATCGGCTTTATGGTTATGGGTGGTGAGCGTAATGTATTTATCGGCAATGGCTGGCTTAAAATCAGCTTTATAATATTTTTCCAGTAAGGCAACATCCTGGGGGCTGACTTCATTGTTACGTAAGTTGTTCAGCAAACGGATAAATACATCGTCGGCCTGCCTGTAAATCTTTTCCAGCTCTATATAAACAGGTGGCTGCTGCTGCAGGGCATGTGCATCAAAAAAATAGGCACTGTTGTAAAACTGCCCAAGCAGGGTCCACTCGCTCGATTTTACCACGGGTGGTAGCTGATGCAGGTCGCCAATAAACAAGACCTGTACCCCGCCAAAGCTGGCGCTGTTGTTCCTTCTGATGTAGCGCAACACCATGTCTATCGCATCCAGCAGATCGGCCCTTAGCATGCTCACCTCATCAATGATGAGCAATTCCATATCTACCAGCACCTTACGCTTGGCAGCTGTCATATTTAAATGTCTGACAATAGATTTCGGCGTATTGTACTGCTGGTTGTAATGGTTGCCCTCTGCTGCCGGTTGTTTGGGCAAATAAGCCCCAAAGGGAAGCTGGAATAAAGAATGGATGGTTACCCCGCTTGCATTGATGGCCGCAATACCTGTGGGTGCAGCTATTACCGCTTTTTTATGGGTAAGTTCAATTAAACGCCTCAAAAAAGTAGTTTTACCTGTGCCCGCTTTTCCGGTCAGGAAAATGTGTTTGGAAGTATAGTTTACAAATCTGGCCGCAAGCTCCGCAGGGTTGGCATTTTCTGAATTCAGCATACTGCAAAGCTAACAAGAATTGACTACTTTAACCCAATCAGCAGGTAACCATTGTAATTTAGCCATCTTGTAAAGTCTTCCTCATCACCTGTATTGAGGGTACTGTTGAGGGAAGTGATGCAAAGTTTAATTTCCATATTGCCCAGCTGATGCGTTAAAGAAAGGCTGTCCTGCGGCAGGTAAGCATAGCCCGTATCGTCGGGTTTGCCTTTTAATTTACCGGCCTTATATTGGGCCACCGCAGCTTTGGCCATTTTTCTGACATCAAATTCAACTGCAGGTGCTGTCCCTACCTTCAACCTCAGGTTACCATACTGCCTCACCTTTTCAAGCTCCAGATTGATGTTGTTTATTTTAAAGGTCTGTTTGTCGGTATAATTTTCAACTGCAATTACATAATCATAACCTTTAACCTGTACCAGGTTTTCTGTTTCGGGTGCAAAATGCCGGTTGTCTATGTTTGTGCTGTAGCTATTGTCTGTAATCTTCAGCAGTGCAAATGCGGTATCCGTTTTATCACTTTTTAAAGTATAGCGCGATTGGCTTCCCGCTTTCAGTTCCATTTTACTTTCCAGTGCCCTTAAGTCTACCCGGGTAAAAGGCTGTAAAGCACTCAGGCCATGCCGCTCTACCAGGTAACGCACAACCGATGCACGCTGGTCTGTATCTTTTTTAACCTTAGAGGCCATCAGCTTTTTTAAGCGGGCCAGCTGAGAATATTCAGAGACCGAAAAAGCACTCTGTGGCCCGTAAGTAGTTAGCAGTGCCAGGATACAAAGGCTTACCGGAATAATTTTGATGTTCTGCTTTTTGCTGACCAGGAAATAAGCCGTAATAAAAGTAAGCCATACCGCCAGGATGATCAGGATATACCTGGATTCGGTAATGCCATAATTGCCTACCCTTTTCCACACTGCCAGTAAAAGCAATACCACCAGGGGCAACATCATCACGTAAAAGAACCTGGAAAATAATTTCATCCAGCCGTTGCCCTCCTTTTCCTTAATGGGATAAATGAGCAGCAATGATAAAATGCCAAATACGGCATAACCGAGGATCAGCGTAGAGACCAGGCCTTTAGGCAATTCCCACAAAAAAATGATCTTGATCTCGTATACCAGTAAAATGGCCAGATAAATGGTCATTAATGGAATTAGCACATATTGGGTAAATATTTTAAGGCCTTTAGGATAGGTTTCTTCAGTATCGGGCCCTTCAAAACTTTCAGGCACACCAGCCAGGAAAAAAATGGTCATAAATCCGGCGGTTACCACAGCAAACAACCGCATATAAGTTTGCCAGCCAATCTTTACACTAAACAGGCCGTCGATAGCCACCAGCGCAATGGCCAGCCCTGCAAAAAGTACGGCTGCATACAGGGCAGCGGTAAGAAACCTCAGGAAAAGTGATTTATTATACTGCCAGAAACCATTTAAATTGCCATGCCTGATAAAAGGGGCAAAAGCGACCAGCAGGTGAAAGGCAAAAGCCAGCAGGGCAATACGGTAAGTATCGGCCAGGTAAAAATACGGGTTCAGTAAAAAGTACAGGCCGGTACAAATCAGGACCATCAGCAAACGCAATCCCCATTGCTTTGCCCGGCTATAATGGTTTACCTCGGCATACAGATCGGCAGCCAGCAATAAGGTCAGGCCCAGGTTGCACATGGCAATAAACTCTATCAGCTGCTCTTCTATAGGTTTAACGGCCCCGGTAGGGTTTACCACAATGCACCAGGCCAGTGTAGCCGTTATAGAAAGTAACACCTGTAAAGGAAACCGGGAGATGACCCTAAGGAAACTTAACCATAAGGAATGTACAGAAGGCAATTTGAGTTTCATGAGGATAAATAGATAAAAGCGGTTAACTATTGTCTTTATAAAAGTAGCAATATTTAAGCTAAGGACAGGATTACAAAAAAATTAACAAAAATTAACAATAAAAATTTCTATTACTAAAGTTTTAGTTATAACTTTAGATTAAACCACACCTAGCCAAATGAAATTAATTGCTCTGATTGCCCTATTCTTATGCCTTGTTCTGAAAGTTTCTGCCCAGCAAGGTTATGCTGTTAAAGGTTCTGTTACAGATAGTATGGCCACCTATAAGCTGGTGAACACCACTATTACGGTATTAAACCAACAAGATTCTACCCTGGTAAAGTTTGGCAGGGCCGATGCTGAAGGTAATTTTTCCTTAGCAACGCTGCGTCCCGGTAAATTTATTTTACTGGTTACCTACCCCGGATATGCCGACTATGCCGAAGATTTTACCTTGGATACCGCGCATGCAGTTAAAGACTTTGGCAGCCTGAACATGATCCTGAAATCAACATTGCTGAATGATGTGATCATCAAAGGAAAAATAGCCGCCATCAAAATGAAGGGGGACACGACCGAATTTAATGCAGGTAGTTTTACCGTACGGCCCAATGCAAGGGTAGAAGACCTTTTACAGCAACTGCCCGGCATACAGGTAGACAAAGACGGGAAAATTACGGCCCAGGGACAAACGGTGACTAAAGTTTTGGTGGATGGGGATGAATTTTTTGGGGATGACCCGACCCTGGTAACAAAGAACCTGCGGGCCGATATGGTAGATAAAGTACAGCTTTACGATAAAAAAAGCGACCAGGCCGTATTTACTGGTATAGATGACGACAAAACCGAAAAGACCATTAACCTGAAGCTAAAGGAAGACAAGAAAAAAGGATACTTTGGAAAAATAGATGCCGGCGCAGGAACGGATGATTTTTACGGTTTGCAGGGCATGTTCAATGTTTTTAAGGCCAAACAAAAATTCTCGGTCTACAGTACGCTGGCCAATACCGGAAAAACCGGACTTAGCTGGCAGGACAGCAGAAAATACAATTCGGGTACAACAGTAGAGTTTAGTGATGATGGCGGCATGATGATTACAATGGGGGGCCGTGGTGATGAGCTGGAATCTTATGACGGACGTTACAACAATGAAGGTATCCCTCTGGCACGCACTGGTGGACTGCATTATGACACCAAATGGAATAAGGACAAACAAAGCCTCAACACCAATTATAAAATAGGATCGCTGGGGGTAAAGGGCACCAAAAATACGCTTACCCAGAACAACCTGCCTGATGGGATCTTAAACAGCAATTCCGATCAGAACTTTGACAATTACATTTTCAGGCAAAAGCTGGACCTCAGTTATTTTGCCAACCTTGATTCTGTATCTACCTTAAAAATATCCGTAGATGGCACACTCAAAAATTCTGAAACAAACTCCGAATTTAATTCCAGCAGCACAAAAGCAGGCATAGGCCTGCTCAACACCAGCGAAAGGAACCTGAGCAATGATGGGAAAGATCAGCTCTTTAATATGAGTGCTTTATATACCTTAAAATTTAAAAAACCCCGCCGTACTTTTTCGGCAAACATGAGCTATTCCCTCACCAAAAACTCCAGTGCCGGCTTTTTAAATTCTGTAAATACCTTTTTTAATGAAACAGGCGGGCAGGACAGTGTCAGCCACATCAACCAGTACAAGACCAATGATGGGATAAACTCGGTATTAAATACCAACCTCACTTATACCGAACCGCTTTCTAAAAGCCTTGCCCTGGTGTTTAATTACGGCCTGGGCTTTAATAATGGGACATCCGACAGGAAGTCTTTTAACCAGGCAGGCAGTGGAAGGTATGACCTCCTGGATACCTTATACAGCAACGATTACGAGCTTAACCAGCTTACCAATCAGCTGGGCGCAGTTTTTAACTACAAAAAGAACAAGACCACCATCAACTTTGGCACAAAGGCAACTGCAGTACGGTTTAACCAATATGATGTTTATCATGACCGGAACTTTGACCGGAATTTCATCAACTGGAGTCCACAGGCATCCTACCTGCTCAAGATTTCGCAGCAGGCAACATTTCGTTTCGCCTACAACGGCAACAATACCCAGCCCCAGCTAAGCGATATACAGCCCATACGCGTAAACACCGACCCCTTAAACATTACCATAGGTAACAAAGACCTGAACCCATCATTTTCAAACCGCTTTAACCTGAATTACAATTCTTATAAAGTGCTCAGCGAACAAGGCCTTTATATCGGTGCTTCTTTTGGTTTTACCGGCAATGCCATTGTAAGCAATATGACCACTGATGCGGCTGGTAAAAACACTTATCAATCCATCAACCTGAGTAGCAAGACGCCCAAGAACTTCAATTTTTATTTTGGTGGCGACCGGAAAATCAAATCGCTGGACCTCAGGATAGGCCTTGGTTTAAACGCCTATGGCAATACAGCTTATAATTACATCAACAAGGCCCTGAACGAGGCCGAATCCTATAACTTTTCGGGCAGCTTTTCTGTATCCAGATGGGACGCAAAAAAATACAGCTTCAACATCCGGATCGAGCCGGGTTACAATACCAGCCAGTCCTCTTTACAGCAACAGGTGAACAACAATGGCTGGAACTTAAACTCCAGGGCCGGGTTTACCCTGTTCCTGCCGGCTAAATTTCAGCTGAACACCGATGCCGATTATCAGTTTACAGCAGCAACGGCCTCATTTGACAACAATTTTGAACGCACCATCTGGAACGCGTCCATCCGCAAAAAATTCTTTAAGGAAGAGAACCTGACACTGGAAATTAAAGGCAACGATTTGCTGAACCAGAATACCGGCCAGAGCAGAAGTGCCTGGAGCAACAGGATCATCCAGAACAGTTATACCACTATACGGCGGTACTTTATGTTCTCTGTAATCTGGGATTTTAATAAAATGGGCGGATCAGTTAACAAATAAGCATTATGAAACACATACCTGCACTAATTATTTACCTGTTACTGGCCATAGGACCCATACAGGCACAAAACGTAAGGTTTACCAACCAGGGCGTAATCGAATTTGAGCGTTCTGTAAATACCCATGCCATTTTAAAAAAGATGGTAGGAAACCAAAGCAACAGCTACCTTTCCGATGCTTAT
The DNA here is from genome assembly GCF_014200825.1 of Pedobacter sp. AK017. NCBI lineage: Bacteria > Pseudomonadati > Bacteroidota > Sphingobacteriia > Sphingobacteriales > Sphingobacteriaceae > Pedobacter > Pedobacter sp. AK017. The sequence goes on along the minus strand of NZ_JACHCW010000014.1, from coordinate 7,914 downwards.
GAAAATTACAAAAGAACCCAGCCACAGTTTAAAAAACTAAACAGCACCTTATATTTCGCCGGGAATCAAACACTTTTTAGCCCCATTGCCAACGAAACTGCCGGGAGCAACTTTATCCAGATCCCTTTTGGTACACAAGACAACATTACCTATACCGATCTGACAACGGGTTTGTTTACCTCACAAAAAAAAATTTTTGAAGAAACCTTTCTGTTGAAAGATACGGTCAGAAAGATCAACTGGAAATTAACCGGAGAAATGCGCAACATTGCAGGTTACGAATGCCGCCGGGCAAATGCAATTGTTGCCGACTCTATCTATATCGTTGCTTTTTATACCGATAAAATCCCGGTTTCAGGTGGCCCGGAGTCTTTTAACGGTTTACCGGGGATGATACTTGGCCTGGCTATACCCCATGAACATGTAACCTGGTTTGCCACAAAAGTAACAGACCGGCCGGTTACCGACAATGAGCTTAAGCCCCCTGTTAAAGGGAAGCCCAAAGATCGGAAAGGTCTTCAGGAGGCGGTAAGCACTTTTGCAGCAAGATCGGGCAATTGGGGAAGGTATGCATTAAAAACGTTGATCCTTTAATTTACCAACAGCTTGTAGCCTTTGCCGTGGACGTTTAAGATCTCGACTTTGGGATCTTCTCTAAGGTATTTCCTCAGTTTGCTTAAAAACACGTCCATGCTGCGCCCGTTAAAATAATTGTCATCGTGCCAAATGCTCAGCAATGCTTCTTCACGGGTAAGCACTGCATTCTTCTTAAGGCAAAGCAGTCGCAGCAGCTCGGCCTCTTTGGTAGATAATTTTTGCTGCAGCCCATCATAATGGATCAGCTGTGTGGTATAATCGAAAGTATAATCTCCGATCTGAAATTGTGTTTGTGCCGGTCCCGGATCAGTGTGTTCTTTTACAGCTACCCTTTTTAACAATGCATTGATCCGCAGCAGCAGCTCCTCAATCCTGAAGGGCTTGGTGATGTAATCATCACCGCCCAGATCATAGGCCGATGCCTTATCTTCCATCATGGCCTTGGCCGTAGCAAAAATAATGGGCACCTCCTGATTGATCTTCCTGATTTCTTTGCCCAGGGTAAAACCATCCTTTTTGGGCATCATGACATCCAGGATGCAAAGGTCGAATTCCTGTTTGCTAAATGCTTTGAGGCCTTCTTCCCCATCTGCACATAGCACCACATCAAACTTGCCCTTTAATTGAAGGTAATCCTGTAAGAGCAATCCAAGATTGGGGTCATCTTCTACCAATAGTATTCTTTTCATTTGCTGTGGTTATGGTTTAGCGGTAAATTGATTTCAAAGGTAGTTCCTTTATCTTTTTCACTCTGTACTTTTATAGAGCCGTTCATTTGCTCGATGATGTCCTGCACATAGTTAAGCCCAAGGCCAAAACCTTTTACATCGTGCAGGTTACCGGTTGGCACCCTATAAAACTGGTCAAAAATACGTTTGCTGTGTTCTTTGGTCATGCCAATACCTTCATCGGCAATTTCAATGTGCAATGCTTTGTCAGTATTCCTGGTGGTGATGGTAATTTTAGGATTTTCCGAACTGTATTTATTGGCATTGTCTACTAGGTTATAAAATACATTGGACAGGTGCAGCTCATCACCCAAAATAACTGGCTGAAGGGCTTCCAGGTTTAAGGTTACCCGGGCATTTTTCTTTTGCAGCTGCAGGTTCATGCTGTCTACCACCGCCGTGATCAGGTCGTGGATATTCACTTCCTTATGCTCCAGTTTTAACTCTTTCTTTTCCAGTCGTGCAATGCTCAGCACCCTTTCTATATGGTTACCCAAACGTACATTCTCATCATAGATAATTCCGGCGAGCCTGCTGATGCGGCTTTTATCCGCTACAACCTCCGGATCCTTAAGGGCCTCACTGGCAATCATAATGGTGGCTACGGGTGTTTTAAATTCATGGGTCATGTTGTTGATAAAGTCCGTCTTCATTTCAGAAATCTTTTTCTGCCTCAGAATGGTGTAAATGGTATAGGCAAAAATGAAGATCAGCACCAGCAACAATCCCGCAGAAGAGGCCATCGTTACACTTAGATTAGCAAATATGAGTGAGTTTTTATTTGGAAAATACAGGTATAACATACCCGGATCGCGGATTACAGAATTAAAAAGTGTTGCTTTATAGGTATTTTTAGGTAATAATTCTCCGGTCGTGTTGGCCGCTTTCCGATACACCAGGGAATCCTTTTGTGCCAGACCAACCCAGAAATCATATTTGAGTGTAATGTTCCTGTTCAGCAGCTCCTTCTTGATGAGGGTATCCAGCACATCTTTAGCAATCATTTTACTCAGCGGCACATTGGCATCGCGCATCTCCTTGGCCACGTCCTGCAACAGGATATCGGCCCCCGGCTTCATTGGAATGGTATCGGACATCAACCTTTTCAAGCCTTCATCGTACTTCCTTTTGGCCAGGTTATCTTCCAGGATAAATTTCCTTTCCAGTTCAGCACTCACTGTTCTTACACTGATCAGCACATTTTTCCCGGTACCGGGATCAACTGCCAGGTAATGGATACTATCTGGCAGTTTAGTTTGCGCTACATTAAAAAGCTTTGGCCTTTCCTGTACAAAGGTCGATTTGATCTGTCCGGCAACTACATTTCCAAAAGCATCAAGCCCAACATTTACGTCTACATGCACCGGCGATTTATTGGGATTACCCAGATCGGAGGCAGCACGAAATTCATCTTCAGAGATCAGGATGGGATTGGCGTATGACTTTCTGATCTCAAGATCGGTCTGGTTCAGGTCGGCAACAATGAGCCGCTGCCGTTCCAGTACGCGCTTTTGCGCTTCTTCTTTAAAGCGGTCCTTATATTCTACCAGCTGTTTGGCCTGGTCCTGCACCTCGGCCTTCCTTTCCAGCTCCATTTGCCTGTCCTTCCTGCTGATGTGCAAGGCTGCATTGCGTTTTTGTACTTTGGTAACCACCGCATTTAATGCCTGGTTCACATCCTGTTCAAATAGCTGGGAATTTAGGTTATAAGCCTGCCTGATGTAATACAATTGCATTACAAACACACCGAGCAATGCTACGGTCATGAGTCCGGTAATTAGCCAAAGGCTCCTTTTTTTCATTTACTATTCATCAAAAATAAAGAAGCAGATACACATAAGTCCTTAATTTAACAAATTTTAACACGCTCCTGATGCTTAATTGTTATATTTATAATGCCTTTTGCCCCAGTATTAAAAGCGATGGCCCAAAGACCATGAAATTATTGTTGTTTACTGTACTGATCTGTAGCACTGCATTTTCCAAATTAAACGCGCAAACCACAGCTGTTAATGGGGCCTGGCAACTGAGCGAAGGCAATAAAACACACCAGCTGCTGTTTAGCGACGGCTTTTATTTTCACACTGTATACCAGGGAAAACAGTTTATCATGACCCAGGGCGGCAACTATGAAACAAAGGGCAGCAAGCTGGTCTGCACTTCCTTATTTAACAGTGCCGATTCTACTAAGGTGGGTAAAATAACCGATATCCCCTTTAACCTTACAGCAAACGAGCTGTCGCTGGATGTTCCGGAAGGCCAGGTGAGTTTTGACCGTGTAGACGACAGCAAGGCTCCGCTTGCCGGACTTTGGCGCATTACGGGCCGCATGGCTGATGACGGAAAAATTACCCCTCTCCACCAAACAGGCACCAGGCAGACCTATAAAATGCTGACTGGCACTAAGTTTCAATGGGTGGCTATTGATCCTGCAAAGAAGCAGTTCTCGGGTACCGGTGGTGGCTCCTATACCTTTAAGGATGGCAAATACACCGAAAACATTGAATTCTTTTCTCGCGACAACAGTCGTGTAGGCGCAGCACTGGTATTTGATGGAAAGCTGGAAAATGGCGACTGGCACCATAGCGGTCTGAGCAGTAAAGGGGCTAAGATTTACGAGGTTTGGCGCAAGAATACTAAATAGCGGCTTTTTTCTTTTTACCACGCCCCCACCAGATGATAAAGCCGGTAATGGGTAAACTGGCGGCAATTAAGCTGGCAAAAAAGGCCAGTATTTTCCCTGGCAGGCCCAATACCACCCCTACATGGATGTCATAGTTCATGCGGATGAGCTTTTCGCCATTGTTCTTGTCCTTAAAGTTTTCACGGCCAAGCAGTTTCCCGGTAAACTGGTCAAACTGCAGGGCATCCACATCGTAATAGTTTTCTTTGCCGCGGTAGCCAAAAGCACGGATCACAGCGGCTTTACTTTTCCCGTCTGGGGCAGACAGGGCAATTCTTTTTGCATCCGGAAATTGTTTCCTTGCGGTTTCAAAAGCAATATTTAAAGGTTCCTTTATGGCCACAGCTGTAGAATCAGAACTTAAACGGTTTGGTTTTGGAGGTGTTATAGATTGTGAAGCCACTACATAGACTAGGGTCTGGAACCATTTCATGGCCCATACCATTCCGGTAAGTGCCAGCACCAGTGTAATCAGCATGGCATAAAAACCAGGCACATTATGCAGGTCGTAATTGAGTCGTTTAAACTTAGCCTTCCACTTAACTTTAAAACTCTTATTGAGATTGTTCCTCTTCAGGTTTTTAGGCCACCATAAAATCATTCCTGTAATCAGCATTATTACAAAAACAAGGGTGCTGTAGCCTACTACAGGCTGTCCGTATTGGGTATTCAACAACAGGCTCCAGTGCAGATATTTGACAATGACAAAAAAATTCTTCTCATAATCCATGATACCCGTTACCTGACCTGTATAGGGATTGATGAAAGCTGATTTATAGGCTTCTACTGTACCAAAAAAAGTTAAGGCCTTATCGTCCCCTGCTTTATAATACATAAACTCCCAAGCTTTTTCGGGGTCGGCATAAGTGGTTGCAGTTACATTCGGACTATTCAATGCTTTTTCTGCAATCTGTTTCAATTGGGTAAGCGGCAGGGCAACGGCATTTTTGGGTGGCTTTACATACAACTGATCGCTGTATATGACATCAGAGATCTCTTTCTGAAAAACATAGAGACAGCCCGTAACCCCCAGAATAAAAACCACAAGCCCCGAAGCCAGTCCGAGCCAGAGGTGCAAAAAGCCGGCTACCTTTCTGGTCCGGCTTTTTGGTTTTTTATTTTTTTTTTCAGCAAGCACACCAATTAAAATTTGAAGGAAATATTGGCAAGAAAGCTTCTTGGTTGCTGCACCTCTACCGTTGTCCAGCCTTTAAAATATTGCTTATCGGTCAGGTTGTCCATTTTTAAGCCAATACGGAATTTCTGCATGTTATAAAATAAGGAAGCATTCAATACCGTATAGGCAGGCAATGTAAAATCGCCTGTGGTTGTGGTACTGGTAATTATATTTTTGCCGGCGTAGTTACCACCAAAACCTGCACCAAAACCATTCAGCACGCCATAAGGCACTGTATAACTCAACCAAAAGTTAACCAGGTCTTCCGGCCCCGCACTTACCGGTCTTCTCCCTTCAATAGTTGGACTGGCTTTGGTCATTTTACTATCGTTATGGCTATAGCCCAGCACTACATTAAAGCCTTCGGCAGGATTGGCGGTCAGGTCAAATTCATAGCCTTTGCTTTTTTGGGTACCATCCTGTACGGTATAATTACGTGATGTGCCATTATCTGAAGCAGTTAAACTAAGTGGCATATTGTCGACAGCAATATCATAATAGGTGGCCGTAAGGCTTAACCTGTTGCTGAATACATCTAATTTTACACCAGCCTCAATCTGGTTCGCTTGTTGCGGTTTAAGGGCACTATCTTCGAAAACACCATTCCTCAGTACTATGGCATTCCCGGAATTTTTAAACCCGTTCATATAATTCGCAAAAACAGACACCTGATCAGGCACAACCTGGTAAACCAGGCCAAATTTAGGTGAAAACGCTGTTTGCAGGTAAGCACCAGTATTTGTAGCGGCAACGTAATTGTCTGTCCCCTGGTTATGGAAACGGTCTACCCTTAAGCTGGCCATTGCCAGTAACTGTTCGGTTATATTCAATACATCGGATGCATATACACTATATACATTCATCACATTGCTGCTTTTTGAAGATGCTCCGGTACTGGCTGCTATTTTGGTAATCAGCCCCGAACGGTTGAACTTGGAATAATTGGCATTGAGCGAGGTAAGGTCATTCGTCTGCAGCACATCATAAGTCACATAAGGAGAATTGTTATTGATGTTGTGCTGGCTCAAAAAGTCTAAACCAATTACCAGGCGGTTCCTTAAGTTACCGATTTTAAAGTCACCGATAAAATTCTGCTGTGCGGCAATGGCCGTACTGGTTGAGTTCTGATAAGCGGCCAGCCTGCTCAGGTCAGTATCTGTAGCACCCAGAAACATCACATATTGATAATAGCCATCAGACTGGCGGTAACTGCGCGATAAATTCGTTTCCGAAACCCATTGGTCATTTATTTTATAGCTTGCCTTTCCACGGATATTCACGGCAGGTGTTTTAACCGTAATGTCATTAGCCGTAAAAGAGCGGTTCCAATCGAAGTTCAACTCCTCCGGTGTACGTGCAATCAATTGCCTGCCCCTGTTCAAAAACACCATTAAGGGGTTGGTGCCTTCATAGCTGTAAAACTCAGCATCCAGGTTTAAGGTCAGCTTATCTGTAGCATGGTATTCAATTGCCGGAGCAAAGTAAAACGACTTTCTGAAACCTGCATCCTGAAAACTGTTTTGCGTATGATAAGCGGTATTAAAACGGGCAAGCAGGGTTTTGTCTTTATTTACAGGGCCGTATACATCAGCCGTAAGACGGCTCAGGCCAAAATTACCAGCTGTATAACTTATTGATCCGCCTAAAGTATCGAGTGGCTTTTTGGTAATGATATTGATCAAACCACCAAAACTGGTTAAAGTACCCCCAAACAGTGCCCCCGAAGGACCTTTGATCACTTCAATTTTTTCAATACCAGCAGGGTCCAGGTCACCATTGGTTAAACCGGCCACCCCGTTAACCATAGTTGGCTGTATGGTAAAACCACGTAAGGAATAATAAGCAGCCCCATCACCACCACGACCGGTTGAGGTCCATAATTTATCCAGCCCGGGCGAATTCTTCAAAGCATCGTTAAAATTGGTCACCAGCTGATCGGCAAGCAGTTCCTTTGAAATACTGGTATACACCTGCGGGTTCTCCAGGTTTCTTAAAGGCATTTTAGCTACCGTTTCACTTTTTCTGGCTGCAAATTTATTTTTACGCCCTTCAGAAATGTTTACTTCATTAAGGCGGGCATTGGTTTCATTCAGCGAAAAATTCTGTTGCAGTTCTTCCCCGGCTCCTATACTGATCCTTTTTTCCTGATAGGAAAGCCCGATTGCCGACACTTGTATGGTGTAATCACCAGGTGCCACATTACTGATTTTATATTCACCTTTTCCATTGGTGGCATCTCCAAGCTTTCTGCCTTTCAGCTTAACAGAAATCCCTTCGGCCGGTTTTCCTTCAGCAGTTACTATCTTTCCTTTAATTGTAGCTGTCTGCTGGGCATCGGCTGTAAGTGAACAAAGCAAAAAGAGCGCGCAAAAATTTAAGAGGTGTAGAGTTCTTTTCATATTACATTGTTTGGACTGATTCTAAACAGCAGCAAATCTATGTAAAAGGAACATTACAATGCAAATTATTTTTAATTATTCTAAATAAAGGGTTTGCCTGCTACCTTGCTATCAGTTGCTCAATACCTTGGTTGTACCTTGTTCGTAAAAAGCACCCTTTTTATGGGCCAGGTGTGCGCAAGCTACGAGCAAAATACGCAGCAGGCCGAAGCAAGACAGATTTTAGGAATAGACATGTCTTATCCGTTTATAGCTATACAGGTTAATGAATTAATTTCAATCTGGTTATACACCCAGTATTTTTATTTTTATTTGAGTTATACACCCTAA